>JAFDER010000012.1:0-378 GCA_019310245.1 Deltaproteobacteria bacterium | reverse complement strand
GATATTCTGCATCGCGATTCCAGTTCGGGTAGTGGAAGTTGCGGAAAACAGGCTACAAATCAGTGAGGGCGGAATGGTAAATCGTACAGCCGCGAGAGCTTTCCGGACCTGCCCGGGTGCAGCATGGATCGTGCTCGGTGCGCTCCTGCTCCTGCCCACCTGGGCTCATGCCCAGGAAGAGGACATGTCCTTCACCGCCGATGAGACCGAAGAAGGACTCTACGCGACCGGCGAGGAGGGAGCGGAGGATGAGGGCGAGGTCGCGGAAGAGGGCGGAAGCGTGTTCGACACGACGTTGAGCGAGGGTCTTCTCGAGGACGACGAGGACGTGGGCGACGTCGCCATCGCCAAGCCGACGGACTCAGAGGAGATCTGGGC
>JAFDER010000610.1 GCA_019310245.1 Deltaproteobacteria bacterium | reverse complement strand
CGAGTGTGAACCTGACACATTTCCCAACGCTGGCAGCACTGTTGTCACAGCGAAACGAGATCCTCTCGATCCTGCCCGCCACGATACCGGTGACCATCACCTGACCACCCGCACTCAGCGATCCTTGCTGATCGAAATCGACGTGCAGGGTGTATGTCTTCTCGGATTTCAGCACTGTCTCCGAGACATAGATGATCACGAGGCACGATGCCGCCACGAGGGCGAGCATCCCCACCAGGACCTCTTTCTTTGTTCTGGCTTCCATCAAGAATCAGCCATCTCCACACTCGGTCATTCGGGCTCTTCCCATCCTTGCGTCATCGACCTGGACGTCCACCGCCGCGCCTATGCTCTTTCGTACCAGGTTCCTCGGCCTCGGCCTCGCCTGACCAGCCGTCCTGCCTCCACGAGCTTGCCGAGGTGGTCCTTGATCGTGTTCCGGTTGGCCTGCGTGACGGCCGCTGCCTTACGCACCGTGACCCGGCCGTGCTCGTTGACGATACCGAGTAGCTTCTCCGAGAGCGGCGCGAGCGGGGTCATGAGCCTCTCCTGCTCGATCTTGCGCTCGAGCACCTCTTTTTGTCGGTGCAGGGCCCACACGAAGAAGGTGAGCCAGTCGATGAGCTGCGACTCGTCCTCGCCCGGTGTGGCATGCGCGCGACGAAGCGCCATGTAGTACTCGTCCTTGCTGTCCTCGACGATCCTCTCGAGGGAGCTGTACGGAACGTATCGGTAGCCGGTCCGAAGCAGCAGCAGGGTCGTCAACGCTCGCGATATCCGACCGTTGCCATCCTGAAAGGGATGGATCGCCAGGAAGCGCACGACGAACACGGCGATGATCAGCAAGGGGTGATGGCTGCTCTCGGCAAAAGTCTCGTCGGTCCAGGCCACCAGCGCCTCCATCAGCCCGGGCGTGTCAAAGGGCGTGGCCGTCTCGAAGATGATGCCGACGCTGCGGCCGTCCGCATCAAAAGCCTCCACGTTGTTGGAGAGGGTCTTGTAGCTTCCCCGGTGGCGCTCGTCCTTGTGGGAGTGCTTGAGCAGGATCCCGTGGAGCTGGCGGATGGTGTTCTCATTGAGCGGAATGTCGGCAGAAGACTCGAAGATCAGCTCCATCAGCTCGGCGTAGCCCGCCACCTCTTGCTCGTCGCGGGAGCGGAACGAGCTCACGTCGAGCCCGGACAGCAGCCTCTCGATCTCGTCGTCGCTGAGCTTGACTCCCTCGATTCGAGTCGACGACCCCACCGACTCGATGGTGGCGATGCGTTTGAGCGCCGACAAGCGCTCTGGAGCCAGGTTCCCCAGCGTCTCCCATCGTCCCTTGAACTCGTCGATCTCGGCGATCATCCTGAGCAGCTCGGGCGTGATGAGCGTCTGCGCAAGCGGATCCATCACCGGCCTCCATAAATCCATCCATATTTGTCCGATATGGTGCCTCTTGTCAAACAATTGGATGAAAATGGATGGCTAATCGGAGGTGCCGGCAGAGCCGCCTGTCTCGATGTGCTCAGCGATGCTCCGGGCGAGCTCCTGCTCCCACTCGCACGTTCCGTCCACCCGCTCCCACCCGTCCGCGCTCCTGCGGAAGTGGTGAGGGCTATGGATGAGGGGGCCCGTGCCGAAGCGGACGAACTGGATCTCACCGAGGTGGAAGCGGCTTCCGTCGTGCAGCACGTCCACCGAGGCGTGGGGGGCACCGAACGACCTGAAGACCCTCTCGACGAAGTCGAGCAGTCCCCCGGGCAGGTCGCGCGGGAACGTGCGCTTGCCCGTGACCCCGCTGGCGCGGAAGTCTCCCTTGCGCGTCGGACGGACGCGGACGAAGTACCTGGACCCGAAGACCAGAACCTTCCAGTCGTGATCCAGGTCGGGCACGAACTCCTGGACGATGAACTTCTGCCTGTGCAAGGAGTCGGACCGCCACCCCTTCGTGAAGGCCTTGCGGGAGACGCTCTTCCACACCCCGGCGGGGGACAGGGTCCGGCTCACCCGACGGGTCAGCCGCACGGCCTCGCGCCTGCCCCGCGCCAGTGCCACGCCCCGGGCCGAGTCACCGGCCGAGGGCTTGATCACCACCGGATAGCTCAGCGCGTCGAGATCCTTCTCGAACTCCTCGTAGCAGCCGTAGGCGCGCGAGCGCAGGCTCTGGAGCTCTTTCTCGCTCGACAGGTCCCGGAGGATCTCCTGGAACGCCTTGTTGTGATGGGCCCTGAACAGGTGAAACTCCGGGATGAGGATCGCGCCCCCGAGCTT
>JAFDER010000609.1 GCA_019310245.1 Deltaproteobacteria bacterium | reverse complement strand
GTCGTCCTCATCGTCTACAAGTACACCTCGAACCAGAAGGCCATGCTCCGCGTCAAGAACAGGCTGAAGGCGAGCTTCCTGGCCTTCTCGCTGTACAAGGACTCGCTCAGGGTCATCCTCATGTCGTCGCTCAGGATCACGAGGGACAACTTCCACTACATGGCGCTGAACATCGTGCCGCTGCTCGTCATGATCGGGCCCGTGCTCGTGGTCATGGTGCAGCTGGACGGCTGGTTCGGCCACAGGCCGCTTCGGCCGGGCGAGGAAGCGCTGGTCAAGGCGCAGGTGGACGGCGAGATGATCATGGGCGAGGGGCTGAGCCTCGACGTGCCCGGCGGCCTGACGATCAACGCCCCGCCCGTGCGCATGGCCGATGAGGACGAGATCTGCTGGCGGATCAAGGCGATCGAGGAGGGGGACCACCTCATCACGCTGAGGCTGGGAGAGACGAGCGTGGACAAGACCGTGCCCGTGGGCACGGACACGAGGCGGGTCTCGCTCGAGCGGCATGACGGAGGCTTCTGGGACGGGTTCTTCCACCCGGCGGAGAAGAAGATCACGGCCGCGGGCGTGCATGCGATCTCGGTGAGCTTCGCCTCCTCGGAGATGAGCGTCTTCGGATGGCGAGTGCACTGGATCTGGGTGTTCCTGGCCCTGACGATGGTCTTCGCGTTCGCGCTCAGGGACCTGTTCAAGGTGACGTTTTGAAGATGACAAAGGACGAGCATGGGGATCTGAGCAGGCGGGACTTCCTGCGCCTGCAGATGGGCGGCGCGGCGTGGCTGGCGCTCGGAGGCCTGGCCGGGTGCGGCCCGAGGCACCTGAGGGACACGGGCACGAAGGTCATCGCCCTGGGCCTGGACGGCATGGACCCGCAGATCGTGGCGGCGATGATGAAGCGGGGAGAGCTGCCCGCGTTCGCGAAGCTCGCGAGCCAGGGCACGTTCGGCGCACTGGGCACGAGCGACCCGCCGCAGAGCCCGGTGGCCTGGGCGAACTTCATCACTGGCCAGAACCCCGGCAAGCACGGGATCTTCGACTTCGTGCACAGGGACCCGGAGACGCTCTTCCCGTACCTGTCCACGTCCCGCTCGACGCAGCCGACGAGGACCACCACCTTCGGCGACATCGTCATCCCGCTGTCCTCGGCGAAGGTCGAGAACCTGCGCAAGGGCCGCGTGCTGTGGGACGTGCTCGACGAGCACGGGATCCCGGCCACGGTCTTCAAGATCCCCTCGAACTTCCCGCCCACCGAGGGCAACCAGCGCACGTTCTCGGGCATGGGCACGCCCGACATCCTCGGCACCTACGGAATGTTCTCCTACTACACGGACACGCCGTTCACGCTCGACGAGACGCTGGGAGGAGGAACGGTCCACAGGGTGTCGGTGGACGGACACGCCGTGCGGGCCGCGCTCATCGGCCCCCCGAACTCGTTCCGCAAGGGCAGCCCCGAGACCCGCGCACCCTTCACCGTGCACCGCGACCCGGTGCACCACACGGCGAAGATCGCGATCCAGGGTACCGAGCTGCTCCTGCGCGAGGGCGAGTGGAGCCCGTGGGTCGAGGTCTCCTTCGACATGATCGCCGGTCTCGGCGCCAAGGGCATCTGCATGTTCTACCTCAAGGAGGCGCACCCGCACTTCAAGCTCTACGTCACGCCCATCAACATAGACCCGCGAAATCCCTCGATGCCCATCAGCACTCCGGAGAGCTACGCGCGGGAGCTCGCGCGGAAGTTCGGCCCCTTCCACACCAAGGGGCTCCCGGCCGACACGAAGGCTCTCGATCAGGGCGTGCTCGACGACGGGGAGTTCCTGG
This sequence comes from Deltaproteobacteria bacterium, assembly GCA_019310245.1. Lineage (GTDB taxonomy): Bacteria > Myxococcota_A > Polyangia > DRWM01 > DRWM01 > JAFDER01. The sequence goes on along the minus strand of JAFDER010000609.1, from coordinate 1,958 downwards.
CACTGGACGACATCTTCCTCGAGGAGAAGATGGCGATCTACGAGCACGAGCTGGACCGCTTCGATGCGGGGCTCCTCTTCTACTACATCTCGAGCACCGACCAGCGCGCGCACATGTTCTGGAGGCTGCGCGACAGGAACCACCCGGCCTACGACGAGAAGGCGGCCGCGCGGTGGGGCAACGCGCTCGAGAACGTCTACAAGCGCATGGATCGGCTCCTCGAGAAGACGCTCGCGACGATCGACGAGCGGACCATGCTCGTCGCGTTCTCCGACCACGGCTTCGCGCCCTACTACCGCTCCTTCAACCTGAACTCATGGCTGCGCGACCAGGGATACCTCGTGACCACCGAGGGAGGCTCGAAGAAGGACAAGGACCTCTTCGGCTCCGTGGACTGGTCACGTCAACGCGAAGGGCCGCGAGGGCCGGGGCAGCGTACCGCAGGGGCAGACCGCACAGATCGTCGACGAGATCGCGGCCAGGATGAACACGATCAAGGATCCGCAGTCGGACCGGCGGGTCGTCATCAACGCGCGCAAGACCCGCGAGTGCTACTCCGGACCCGAGCGCAAGTCGGCCCCGGACATCATCGTGGGATACAACAGGGGCTTCAGGGCCTCCTGGCAGACCGCCCTCGGGGTGATCCCGGAGGACTGGTTCTCCACCAACGAGCACAAGTGGAGCGGCGACCACTGCATGGACGCGTCCGTCGTGCCCGGCACGTTCCTCATCAACCGCAAGGCGCGCAGGAAGAGCGTGTCGCTCTGCGACATGACGGCGACCATCCTGGACGCCCTCGACGTCCCCGTGCCGGAGGACATGGACGGAAAATCGATGCTGGAAGGCGAGGGAGGAAGATGAGCACATCACAGCCGGAGATCATCATCGTATCTGGCCTGCCGCGCTCGGGCACGTCCATGATGATGAGGATGCTAGAGGCGGGAGGCGTGGACCTTCTCAAGGACGACATCCGCGCCGCGGACAAGGACAATCCCAAGGGCTACTTCGAGTTCGAGCCGGTCAAGGACCTGGGCAAGAGCGACGACACGTCCTGGCTCTCGAAGACCGGGGGACGGGTGGTGAAGATCGTCTCGCCACTGCTCCAGCACCTGCCGCTCGAGGGCTACCACTACAAGGTGCTGTTCATGCGCCGGCACCTGCGCGAGATCCTGGCCTCGCAGGCCAAGATGCTCGAGCGGCGCGGCGAGACGGCCGACGGCGCGGACGACGAGGCCATGTTCCACTACTTCGTCAAGCACGTCGACAAGATCCAGGACTACCTGGGAAGGAACAGCTGCTTCGAGACCGAGTACTTCTTCTTCCGCGAGATGCTGGGCGATCCGATCGAGCAGGCGCGCAGGATCAACGCGTTCCTCGGGATCGAGAAGGACGTGGAAGCGATGGCCTCGGCCGTGGACAGCTCTCTGTACAGGAACCGACATCTGGCCGATCCGCGCGTTCATCTCCTGGTGGCGCGGACGCAGGGCCAACAGCCGCGCGAGGTACAGGAGGCTCGTGATCCTGGGCCTGGACGGAATCGACCCCACGCTGTGCAGGAAACTCATGGACGAGGGACGGCTTCCCAACCTCTCCTCCCTCGCGGACAGCGGCACCTTCAAGCCGCTGGGCACGACCACGCCGCCGGTCTCGCCCGTGGCCTGGTCCAGCTTCATGACCGGGTGCAACCCCGGCCGGCACGCCATCTACGACTTCTTCACGCGCGACCCGCGCACCTACCTGCCGGTCCTGACCTCCACGAAGATCTCCGGCGTCGAGAAGTTCTTCAAGCTGGGCAAGCTGCGCATCCCGCGCGGCAAGCCGTCGATCCGTCTCCTGCGCCGCTCGAAGCCGTTCTGGACCACGCTGGGCGAGCAGGGCGTCATGAGCACCGTGATCCGCGTGCCCATCACGTTCCCGCCCGACAAGTTCAACGGTCTCATGCTCTCGGGCATGTGCGT
>JAFDER010000608.1 GCA_019310245.1 Deltaproteobacteria bacterium | reverse complement strand
CCCCGAGCAGGTTCCCAGGATAGTTAGGGCGCCCGGGGCTTGACATCCTCGCATGATAGGCTATCATATTGGTATGCCAGCACTCCACATCCGCAACGTGGACGACGCCGTGATCTCCGCGCTCAAGAAGAGGGCCCGCGAGAGCAACCGCAGCCTCGAGGGAGAACTGCGCGAGATCCTGCGCGAGGCTGCCTTCGGCAGCGCCGCCTCGGTCTCCGAGCCCGTGACCATCTACACGGTGAGCGTCCCATCGGACTCGTCCTACGGCCGCGAGGACATCTACGATGACTCGGGCCGCTGAGCCCATCCTCCTGGACACGAACGTGCTCGTGGACGCCACGAATGCCGCCCGGCCGCGTCACGCCCGGGCCCTGTCCTTCCTCGGCCGGCCGCACCTCGTGATCTGCGCCCAGGTGATCCGCGAGTTCCTCGTGGTCGCCACCCGTCCACCCAAGCTCAACGGCCTGGGCATGGACCTGGACATCGCCATGGCCAACATGCAGCAGTTCCGCCGCCTTGCCCCGCTGCTCGCCGAGGAGAAGCCTCTCCTGCCGCGGCTCCTCGATCTCCTGACCACCATCCCCTGCCGCGGCAAGCAGGTCCACGATGCCAGCCTCGTGGCCGCCATGCTCGTGCACGATGTGCCCACGCTGGCCACATCCAATCCCACCGACTTCTCGCGCTTCGGCGACCTCATCAGGATCGTCGAGCTCTGAGCTCCACGATGATCTGGTCGAGGAGGGCGAGGCTGCGGGCGCGGGTGGCCGGACGCAGGGTACCAAGATGCGAGGGGATGATGGACAGGATGCGCCGCATCCTCCTGTAGGGCGTGTCCGGGGACTTATCGCCCACGAGAAGATCGTCGAGCTTCCCGCCAGAGGCCAGATACACATGCAGCACCCCGAGCATGGGCCTGAGGATGCGCCTCGGCACCTTGCACTCCTGCACCCACCTCACCGTCCGCACCAGCATCCCCGGATGGTCGTAGAGCGGACCGTATATGCGGCCCATCTTCCAGGCAGAAATCAGAGGCGCCATTTTCGAGAGACCCTGCTGTACTCTGAAAGCCAGGAAGCAGTGCAGACACATGTAGAGCTTGTCGTCGTCGAGCGGCACCCGGGGGTCCGCTGCGATCGACTGGATGGACCGGTCCTTGTACCGGTGCGCCTCCCGGGCCCTTTTCACGGACGAGTCGAAGATGTTCACGAACAGGTGCTCGCCCACCTCCAGGGCGAGCTCGAGCCTGTGCACCTCGACACGTTCCCGGATGAACTTGATGGCCCGCTCGATGCGCACCTTCGAGACCTTGCGCACCCTGAAGACGTGCGGCCCGGGACTCATCGGGCCCTCCTTCCGATGCGCCTTCGCAGGGCCACGAGGTCGCCCAGCAGCCTCTCGCGCAGCCGCGGCGAGAGCCTGTGCTTGCGCGCCCACTCGAGCATCAACGTCAGCAGACGCGGCACGATGAGCTCCTCGCCGGTCCTCGTGCGCTTCCTCGGCTTCGGCTTTGGCAAAGGCAGCGGCTCGCCGAGGAGATCCGCAGGGTCTCCACCCTGGTCCAGGTGCTCGGTCCAGCGCCGCACGAGCTCCTTCACCTGGGCCGTGGGCACGCCCCCGGCCCACTCGACGAGCGCCCTCAGGGCGTTCACGTCCTCTATCTTGTAGATGGCCTCGAGCTTCTGCAGTCCAAGGTTCGCGTCTATACCCAGCAACGCGAGCCTCCGCCGCACGGCCGCGGCCTTGAGCCACCTGGACAGGGATTTGAGCGAGACCGACGTGGCCGCGGAGATGTCCCTGAGCGAGCGGTCCTTGCGCGGGTCATTCCTGAAGATGTACTTCAGGTCCCGGTCGTAGACGTGGACGAACAGGTACTCGCCCACCTCGACGCCCAGACGCCTCTCGTGGCTATCCACCGCCTTCTCGATGAACCTGCACGCCCGCTCGATGCGCGCGTCAATGTCGTCGGGCTCCCGGAAAACATGCAACGGCCTCGGCATCGTGGCCTCCCCTCATCTGGGAGTGATGGTAGGGAGACGGGGACGGGATCACAAGAGGCTTGCCATGGGCGGGTGCTCTTGCCATACCCATCCTTGCGTGGCATAATCGGGTCAGGATCTGACCCGATTGGACTTGTTATTGGGTCAGGCAATGACCCGATTAGAGGCTGGAATGGCACGATACGTCTGGCAATCGTCCGGCTGGCCGGAGCTCAGGTGGAAGAGCGACGCGCTGCTCGAGCCACTGGCAAGGGCGCGGCTCGCC
>JAFDER010000607.1 GCA_019310245.1 Deltaproteobacteria bacterium | reverse complement strand
GATCTGGTACGTATCGAGGAACTTCCTCGGTCCCATATCGGCAATCTTGTCGAACGCCTGGCCCGTACCCCACTGATGCTCACTGACCGCTTCGTTGAAGACACCCTGCGAGATCACGTAGTCGATGATACGCCGCGCACTGATGAGGTCGATTCGTCCCATCACAGACAGGAGGCTCACGACCATCCACAGATTGCGTGCCACGCCCAGACGGAAGGCAGGCGTGTCGAAGGCATCGATGTGGTTTCGATAGATCTCAATGATCTTCCGTGCCCCCGAGGTCCGTCCGTCACCGAGGCCGTTGACGGCCTGCAGCGCCCGCGCGGTCGAATCGGGATGGTCCTTTTGCGAACGCTCGAAGGCCTCGGAAGTGAACACAACGTCGATCAACGCCTGAAAGTCCTCATCCCCCATACGTTGAATTTCCGACTCGACGCTCGGGCGTCTCGGCGCTCCCTCCCCGATCTGTTCCTTGCACACCTCGTGAAAAGGCCTCTCAGAACCAAGCGACTTCGAGAAGGCCCTGGCCTCGAAATCCAGAAGCCCCTGGGGATCGTTCTTGCTCTTCTCCAAGAACAGTGCCCAGCAATCGGAGTCCTCGAGGGCGCGCTCGAGACTACCGTCCGTCATGCGTTCGTAAAAGCGCACCAGCTTGACAGATGCCCAGGGATTGCGACGCCACGAGGCCTTGGGAAGTTGATTGTCCCCCGCCAGATCGGTGCAGTACCGATCATACGCCCGCACGTAGCGCCACCATCGCATGTTGTTGATGCTGCGGAAGGCATGGGCAGTGTTCCACGGCTTGCGTGCAAGAGTTTCGCGAAACAGGTTCGTGCCCATTGTCTTGGCTACGGCGTTCTGCGTTTCGCTAATACCAATCTCACGCGCCTCATTAATGAGGTCAGCAGCAGCCCACGGCGTTGCTGCGAGCGCGCTGTTGTACGACTTCTCACCGAAGACGGATGCGACGAGGTCTTTGAAGTTATTGATGCCGATCTCGTGAATGCCTCGGATCAGTTCAGCCGTATACTCTCGACTCTTCTTGAAAGCCGTGACGAACGCATCCCGGTGGATGCTGCTCGACAACAGGTCGAGGAACGGGTCGACGCCGAGCGTGACCAGGTGCGTCATCAGCTCATGCAGGTGATGCGCCGTCTTCTCGTGGGCATTGAAAATCCAGTAGTGCCCGACCAGACCGTACAGCAAGTCATACGCGGTACGCAGGTTGCCGTGCCAACGCAGGCCGTTCGCTTTGCCTGCATCGACGAGGTGCTTCCACAGGGCCTCCTGCCGCCGGGCCTCCAGATCCCAGCCGAGCTTCTCGATTTCCTGGATGATCTGCACCACATCGGTTGGATTATCTACGACGATGATACCGGCTGCCGCGAGACGTCCTTTCTTGATGCGGGGATCATCTGCCTCCGAGAACTTCACCGCGCCCTGATGACCGAACTGCACGCCGGCTGGCAGTGCCTCCCCGGTGACCAGGGCAAGGACAGGCTTGCTGATCACACCCGTGGCCACCAACCGTCCAGCAAGCTGCTCCTGGATGCCGCCAGACTCGCCATTGAGAACAATGAACCGCGTGTGTGGATCCTGCTCGAGCATCAGGAGAGTCTCGAGAAAGCCCAGCCCGGTGTATTTGTTCCCGCCAATAGCCCAAGCGAGGCGCGTGCCGATCCCCGCACTCGCGGCCTCCTCGACAATATCGAAGAGGACCGTGCCACTCCGCCCGACGACACTCATGTTGCCGGCCTTCCCGAAAATCGAGGCAGGCATGTTCCCGATCTTGAAAAGATCCGGTCGACCCTCGGATTCGTCAACGATCATGACCCCCGGAGAGTTGGGCCCGACACACGCGGTCCCGCTTTCGTCCAGGAGGTCCATTAAGCGGATCACGTTCTCGTAAGGCATGTCCTCGGCGATGAGCACCATGAGTGTTGCCCGCGAGGCGCCCCGCAGACAGTCCCCAGCCGCGTCAAGCACCTTGGCCGGCGGTGCGTAGTTGATCACGATATCGACATCGCCGCAGGCCTCGACCGCTTCATTCACCGTCGGAAAAACCTCGAGGCCGGGAATGCCCGAGTCCTGGTGCTTGGCGGCCGTGGGTGTTGCCACCCAGCAGACCCGAACACCCTCGTTCATCATCGCGCGGGTCTGGTACCTGCTCGTGGAGCCAAAACCGAGGATGCCCACTCGGGTCTGCTCTTTGGAGCCAAAAACATGTTCGATCGTTCGATCCGAGGTCAACCAGGTTTCCGGGTCCAC
>JAFDER010000606.1 GCA_019310245.1 Deltaproteobacteria bacterium | reverse complement strand
GCGAGGTTCGGATCCTCGTGCACAATCACTGCCCCGGCAATGCCGAGACGGTGCTCGACTCGTCGGTGGACTGGCGGGACGTCTACTTCGATCGGTGCTGGCTTGCCGGCGAGGATGCAGAGGCGAAGATGCCCGGCGGGACGCTCTACGCCGCCGCGGTCACGTATCCGATCGCGACGTTCGACGGGTATAGCGGCAAGGGGTGCGCGAGTGGAAACCCTCCCACCAGGGCAGGAATCGCCACGGGGGGCGTCGGGGAGTTCTTCCTGCTCTGGGCGACGTTCTGGATCTACGCCCGCGACACAGACGGCTACCTCTGTGTCTATAACAACATCGGCGCGGCTCCTGGAGGGGACGTCTATCTCTGGGGCGTCGTGGGTCTGACCGGGGACATCGGAGGCGTTGCATGAGCAGTTACCTGACAAGCATCCCCTCCCGCGTCATCGGATCTCTCGGCAAGATCAAGATCCAGAGCATGCTCAACTACGCCGGTGACAAACAGTACCGGGCCGACGAGCACAACGTCGCCGAGGACATCCTGATCGCCGTGTGCAAGTCCATCGGCATCATCAACAGCACGGACCCGAACGCTCACGAGTACCGCCTGAACGAGCTCGAGAAGTACATCGCGGCCTACGTCACGCACTACCCTGGCTTCGTCGAGGACTTCCTTCGCGAGCAGCCCGGGGCCTCGTACGTCTCCCCGTACATCGATGACGTCGGCGCTCTCGCCGTCCTGGACAACTCGATCGTGGACGCCTGCGGGGTGGGCGACATCGTCCTCGCCGCGGGCGTGGACACGGGCTGGAATGGGACGGGCTCGGCGTTGGATATCCAGGACAGCCTGATGGAGGCACGGATGCAGATCGATGCGCTCCCTGTTAATGCCGGCGACGTCATGGAGTTCGGCCTCTACAACGCCGCGACCGACTTCGTGATGTTCCACGCAACCCGCGGCGCGGGCGCATGGGATCCCTGGGAGGCGGAGATCATGCTCGGCGGGGCCTCGGTCGATGCCGAGACGCTCACGGCCGTCCCCGTGGCCGGTGCCTGGCACACCTTCAAGGTCAAGACGACGGCCCTCGGGGCACAGCTCATCTACGACGAGGGCGAGGTCACGCAGGAAGTGATCAACCTCGTGGGCGTCCCCCCAGCTGTGCGCTCCGACCCTCGAGCGATCGTGAACTCCAACGCTGGGGGCGAGCACCTGTACTCGGATTACATAGCAGCCTTCCGCCGGACCGCCTACTAGCCAAGAGGTACAGACATGGATTTGACCATCCTCCAGCGCCTGCTGGGAAGGCCGGGGACCTACTTCTCCCCCGTCGACTTCACGGCGGCCTACGCGACCGCAGAGACCCTCACTCTCGGTGACGTCGCGGGCCTGCCGACCGTGGCCTCTCTCATCGCGAACGACGAGCAGATCAGGGGCGTGCTCGAGATCAAGCCCACATCCGGGGACACTACCTGGTGGGACGCGCGGGACAACAAGCCAGCAGCCTTCGCGGGCGGAACCCTGACGCTGCCGGGTGCCGGCTTCACGACCGGCAGTGCCTACATCGTGATGGTCCACGGGCAGGACAAGGCCCTCTTGTACTGGGGCTTGTTTCTCGACGCGCTCGGCAACCACGGGGCGGTCACCGACACCGAGGGCATCAGGACGCTGCTCAAGGCCGCGGCAGGCATCCCGGCCGCGGTCGGTGACGGGCAGGACGTGGGCCCCAGGGCCGACCTGGTGGGCAACCAGTTCGTGAACCTCGCCACCATGCTCAACGCCACGAACGATTCCGTCGAAGCGTGGATCAAGAGCGGGTCGGGGATCATCAGCTTCACCCGCGATCTGACCGTCATCAACACGGCCTACCCGTGCGCAGCGAGCTCGACGCCGATCTGGTGCGCCTTCCCCATCGCCAGGACCGCGAACGTCGGGACGGCGATCTGGGGAGACGGCACCATCACGACCATCGGTGCTCCGGTGCCGAAGATCGCCACGATGGCCCTGCCGCCCATCTTCATCAACGACCTGGCGAAGCTCCACGTCGCCGGAAGCAACGCAGGCGACGACGTGGACGGCGTCGCCCTGACCCTGTGAGGCTGACATGGACTACACGATCAACTACTCCGCAGAGCGAGTGCTTCCCGAGAGGCTCGTGGGCAAGGCCCTCGCCGGCAAGACGGTGTACGAGTCGTCCTGCATCGCCAAGGAGGGCACCGAGGAGGTGACCCGCTTCTCCGTGCGCTACACGCAGGAGGAGGCGGACGGGGAGG
>JAFDER010000160.1 GCA_019310245.1 Deltaproteobacteria bacterium | reverse complement strand
TGTGGACCGAGCCGATGATGGAGGAGACGAGGAAGTCGTCGCCGTTGGTGGAGATGTGGACGTAGCTCGGGTCGTAGCCGTTGGGGTCGCCATCGGGGATGTAGAGCACGTTGTTTATGACGCGGAGGCGGAGAAAGCCCTGCGAGGTGGGGTCGTTGATGACCTGGGTGAAGGTCGAGCCGTCGGTGGTGTGGAAGACGTTGGCGCCGAACTCGCCCAGGGGGTTTATCGAGGTGGTGAGGTAGAGGCGGTCTGTGAACACCTCGAGGTCCGTGATCACGGGGTGGCCGCCGGTGGGGCGGCCGAGCTGGACGAAGGCGACGTCGGCGAGCAGTGGCGCCGGGCCGGTGTCCTCCTCCACGACGTCGAGGATGGGCTCGTCGGCGGCGTCGGGGATGGGCTCGTCGAGAGTGTCGGTGTCAGGGTCGGTGAGCGTGTCCTGCTCGCTCTTGCCGTCGGAGCAGGCGGTGAGCAGGACGAGGGCCGGGATGAGGACACGCATTGGTCCCTCCTTGTGGGCACAGTGTTGCAGGGGTGGTGGTCGGGCACAAGCGGTCAGGCCGCGCTGGTCTCCTCGGCGGGTGCTGAGAAGCTCTTGGCCTGCGAGAGGCGCACGGAGACGAGCTTGGTGATGCCGGGCTCTTCCATGGTCACGCCGTAGAGCACGTCGGCCCGCTCCATGGTGATCTTGGAGTGGGTGACGAGGATGAACTGCGAGCGGTCGGTCATGGTGCGCAGCATGTCCATGACGCGGCCCACGTTCACGTCGTCGAGCGGCGCGTCCACCTCGTCGAGCAGGCAGAAGGGGGACGGCTTGTACTTGAACATGGCGAAGATGAGCGCCACGGCCGTGAGGGCCTTCTCGCCGCCGGACATGGCCGAGAGGTTGCCGAGCTTCTTGCCGGGCGGCTGGGCGAAGATCTCCACGCCGGTCTCGAGCATGTCGGTCTCGTCGGTGAGCTCGAGACGCGCCTTTCCGCCCTCGAACAGGATGGGGAAGATCTCCTGGAACCGCTCATTGATCACGGTGAAGGCCTCGCGGAAGCGCTTGCGGCACTCGCGGTTGAGCTTGGCGATGGCCTTCTGCAGGGCGTCGAGAGCCTGCTGGGTGTCGTCTCTCTGAGAGGTGAGATTAGCGTGGCGCGCCTGTGTGTCCTCGTACTCCTGGATGGCCAGCAGGTTCACGTGGCCCATGCGGTCGATGAGGTGGCGCAGCTCGTCGCGCCTCTCCACGGTCTTCTCGGTGGGGGGGCGGCGGTTGTGGTAGTCGGCGACGGTCTCCTCGGCGGCGCGCTCGCGCAGGAGGCCGATGTCGGCGTTGATCTGGACGATCTCCCGGTCCCTCTCGGAGAGCTTCTTGCCGAGCGCGTCGATCTGCTTGCGCACCTCGCGGACCTCCGCCTCGGCCTCCTGGATCTCGAGGCGCAGGTCCTCGAACTTCTCCTTGGCCGCCGTCACGTCGGTCTTGAGCACGGCGGCCTTGGAGAGCCGCGTCTCCTTCTCCTCCGAGCTGCGGAAGATCTCCCCGAGTGCCCGGCCCTGCTGGCGGTGGTTGGAGTCGAGCTCGAAGCTGGCGCGCTTCATCCCCGCCTCGGCCTCGGCGAGCCCCTGCAGGAGCTCCTGCAGCCTGCTCTCGACGCGCGTGCGCTCGGCCGCGTGGCCCTGCAGGACCATCTCCCAGGCCGAGAGATCGGCGGCCTGGGCCTCGGCGGACTGCCGCAGCTCCTCGGCCCTGGCACTGGCCTCGGCGCTGCGGACCGCGAGCCCGGAGCCCTCTCCGGAGAGCTGAGCCTCGGCCTCGCGGCTGAACTCCATCTCCTCGTCGAGAGCGGTGGTGCGGGCCCTGTTCGTCGCGGACTCCTCGGTGATGACCGCGAGCCGCTCGGTCAGCCTCATGGTCTCGTCGGTGAAGCGCCGCTTGCGCGCCTGGAGCGTGAGCAGCTTCATCTCGATCTCGTGGATGTGGCCCACGGCCTCCTCGGCGGCGTGGGTCGAGGCGACGATGCTCTCGCGGGTGGCAGTGCGTGTGGCCTGGGAGGCCTCGTGCTTGCGCTCGAGCTCCCGGACGCGTTTCCCGAAGGCCTCGGCCTCCGATTCGAGGGATGCGGACGCGTTGCGCGTCTCATCGCGCACCGTGACCTCGCCGCTGTAGCCCACGATCGTGCCGTCGCGCGTGACGAACACTGCTCCGCCGCGCGTGCGTCTGTGCAGGGAAAGGGCCGTCGCGATGTCGTCGACCACGTACACGCCGGCAAGGAGGCGGTCCACGAGCTCCTTGTCGCCGGGGCGCGCGTCGACATGATCGCGCAGCCTCCCGGCTCCCTCGAGCTCGGGCAGGGTCGGCACGAGCCTGCCGCCGGCATGGGTGCGCGGCACGAAGCCGGCGCCCTTCTTGCCGAGCGTCTCGAGGAACTCGTGCCACGTGAGGACCTCGTCGTGGCCGTCCACCACGAGGGCCTCGAGAACGGATTCGAGAACTGCCGCGGCGGCCGCCTCATACCCCTCCCGGAACGTGATCGACTCGGACAGGGCGTAGAGCCCGTCCTCGGCGTTCACCTCCCGGCTCGCCACCTTGACCAGCGTTGCGGGTCCCGTCAGGTTCTCGCGTCGGTCGATGCGCTCCTCCACCGCCTCCAGGCGGGACCTGGCCGCAGAGAGGGCCTCTGCGTCTGCCTCCACGATCCCGTCCTGCGACCTGATGTCACCCTTGAGGGTGTCCACCTCGCGCAGTTGACCGACCCGGTACGATTCTTTCGCGCGACACTCATCCTCCGCCCGTGCGATCTCCCCATCATTCACCTTCCCCTCCGACTCGAGCTCGCCAAGGCGTCCTTCGATGTCGATCCTCTCTCGATCGAGCTCACCGAGATGCCTGCGCTCGCTCTCCACGAGGCGGCCGATCTCGTCCATCCGGGCGGACAGTGCGGTCCGGCGCCTGGCGTTGCCGACGACGAGCTCACCGATCAGGGTCACCTCTCGGCCGGCCTGGCCGTAGAGCGCCCTCCTGCGGGTCAGCTCCTCATCGAGCTCGCCAGTCTTGCACTGGTCCTCGACTCTCCGCCCCTCCATCTCGCCCAATGTGCCCTCGATCTCACCACGTTCGCGCTCAAGAACCTCCCTTCGTTTCCCGTGCTGCCGATGATCTTCGGCCGCCGCGACAGCTCTCTGCCGCAGGTTCCCCATCTCCGCCACCCCACGCTCCACCTGGCCCACCAGGAGAGTGATCCTGTTGTTCTCCTCGAACAGGCTCTCCTGGAGGCTACTGTGCTCCATCTCTGTGGCGAAAAGTTCCCCGCGGCGTGCCTCGACCTCGCTCTCCCTGACGGAAATGGCGCCCATGAGCTCCAGCTTCTCGTCCTCCAATTTCGCCAGCACCTTGCGCAGGTGCTTCTGTACCAGAACAAGCTCGAGAAAACGGTGCGTGGCTCCACCATCTCCGTGTGATACTTCTGGTACCGTTTCGCCTTCTGGGCTTGACGCTTGAGCGAAGCGAGGTTTTTCTCTATCTCGTTGATCAGGTCACTGACCCGACTCAGGTTCTGCTGCGTGCGCTCCATCTTGCGCTCCGCAGTAGCCTTGTGCATCTTGTACGCCGTGATACCGGCGGCCTCCTCGATGAGCTTGCGCTTGTCCTCCGGCCTCGAGGTGACGATCCAGCCGATGCGGCCCTGCTCGATGAGCGAGTAGGCGCCCGCACCGGCTCCCGTGCCCATGAACAGCTCCTTGATGTCCTTGAGCCTGCACGCAACCTTGTTGAGGAAGTACTCGCTGGTGGAGTCCCGGAAGTAGCGCCTCGTCACCGCCACCTCGGGCACGCCCTCGAAGCTCGGGGGGCTCAGCCCGTCGGTGTTGTCGAACGTGATGGTGACCTCGGCCATCGACAGCGGACCGCGAGTCTCGGACCCCGTGAAGATCACGTCCTCGAGTGAATGGCCCCTGAGCTTGCGCATGGACTGCTCGCCCATGGCCCAGCGGATCGCGTCGGCGATGTTGCTCTTGCCGCACCCGTTGGGTCCCACCACCGCGGTCACGTCCTGCTCGAACTTGACCTCGATGGGGTCTGCAAAGGACTTGAAGCCCTGTATGTTGACCCGTGCGATCTTCATGCTACAACGCCCCCGGCCCCACCCTGGAGGCAGACGAGGACCCCCGATAAATACACGATAATCCTCCCAGAGGATCGTGGACATATTTCTATCAGGGACCCCCGAGTGGTGTCAACGTCATATTCAATTTGATTAAAATTTAGCATAATTCTCGTAAAATTGTCCCAATCTCATGCCAACATGACCATCATGCGGTCGATGGCCGTGCATCGTCGCGTTCCGTCTGCCGGCAATCCGTAACCTCCTGAAACCAGGGTCATGTGCCCGTTTTCCCCCCAACTGTCAAGCTAGAAAGGAGTCGAGTAGTTGGCCTCGACGTAGGAATCGAAGAGCGCGTTGGCCGCGGCGCCGCACCCGTCCTTCCTCGAGCGGATGAAGGCAACGGGATCGGGCGCGGCGTAGAGGTCCCCGAGCAGGCTCTTGCGATCGCCCGAGTAGCAGTCCGCGAGCAGCCTCACGAAGACGTGCGGGCCGTTCAGGGCCTTCTTCTTCTTGTAGTATCCTGCGTTCGGGGAGGCGAGGTACTGGAAGTGGGGGGCGTCGAAGTAGTCCTTCCACAGGGCGCCCCAGTTGCTCGCACCGTAGGGCACGGAGCTGTCCTCGAAGCAGGAGCGCACCGCCTTGATCACGGAGGCGAAGTGGGGATTGGCCTTGACCTTGGCGGCCACCTGGTTGCTCGGTCCCGAGCCCTTCTTGCGGTACACGGCCTGGCAGCGCACCTTGCCGCCCTTCGTCCACTTGACGAGGCCGCCGAGCACCTTGTTGAGCAGGTTACCGTCCGAGCAGTCCCCGCTCTTGAAGTAGGAGCACACGTCCACGGCGAGGCCGTAGTTGTGGAAGCTGTAGCCGCCGGGAACGGACTTGTAGCTCGCCTGCAGCTTCGAGGTGCGGAACGTCTCGCGAAGGCCCGACGAGCACACGTCCGGGTTGTTCGTGACCTCGAGCGCATCGACGAGGCAGGAGGCGATCGGACGCATGGCAGGGTGGAGGAACTCGGGACCCCTGCACCGAACCTCCCCGCCGGCCGTCAGGTGGCCGCAGCACCTCTCGTCCTCGCCCTCGCCCACGCAGATCTTCGGATCGGACTTGAGCCCCTTGAAGTGCACGCCGGCATCGGCGGACGCGCTCACGGGTGCGACGAGGGCCGCGATCGAGAGGAAGGCGAGCAGGAGGCGCATCATCCCTTTGATACTCGACGGGCGCGTTTCATTCAATCACCGGCGGGATCGAACGCGAGCAGGGGAGGCGCCTTCGCCTCGGGCTTGCGGCCGTAAAGGAGGTCGTCGGCCCAGAGCACGAACCGGTGCAGCCGCGTGGAGTCCCGGACGAGCCAGCGCACGAACTGGTGGAGCCGCGTATCGGGCTTGGCGAACGGGCAGGTGCGCAGGCACAGGCCGCAGTCCGTGCCGAGCGAGCGCCAGTACTTGTAGCAGCGCTCGGGATCGATGGGCCACTTCAGGGCTCCCCGCACCTCGACCGGCTCTCCCCTGCGGATGGACGCGGAGGGGCAGTTCTCGGCGCACTTGCCGCACACCGAGCAGAAGTCGGCGATGCCCCAGCAGCCCCGCTCGTCGACCTCGAGGCCGGCGTCCACCGTGACCACGCCGAGCCTCACGCCCGGGCCGTAGGTATGGTGCACGAGCACGCCGTTGCGTCCCACCTCGCCCAGGCCCGCCATCTCGGCGAGCGGCGCGCAGAGCACGAGGTAGTTGGCGTCCACGTGCGCACGGGCGGACAGGCCCATGCGCTTCAGGGCGTCCGCGAGCGAGAAGCTGGCGGCGGCGAGGGCCTGGTAGACGCGGCCCGTCTCGCACGTGGCGCTCAGCCCCGGAGACGAGCCCACGAAGGCGGGCCTCATCTCGAAGACGAGCACGATGGCATGCGTGTGTCCGAGATCCACCTGCTCGCCGAAGTGCGTGCGCCCCCTGTGCGTGTAGACGAAGCCGGGATCGAGCGGCGCGATGCCCACGTCGTCCGCGCCGAGAAAGAGCGAGGTCTGCTTGACGAAGCGCGTGAGCGCGCGGCCGTCGGAGGTATCGAACTCGTGCCGCGTTCCCCCGCCCTCGTGGCTCGCGGGCCCGAGGCTCTCGGACGAGAATTCTCCGGCCGGCCCGTCGTGTCGCTCCACGGCCTCCGCCATCACGTCGGAGGCCGTGAACACCGACTCGACCACCGCAGCCTGATCGGGTCTGTACATGCGGGTGCCCGGCGAGGCGAGGCCGCGCAGGGCCCGGAGCCTGTCGTCGATCTCGCGCAGCTCGGGCCTCCGGCCGTAGTACTCCTCGTGGTCCCGAGTGCCGGCGGCGAGCCGGACCCGCGCGAAGACCGAGTCGCGCTCGTCGTACGCCACCAGGGGGCCGGGATGCTTGAGAAGCCGGGTCTTCATGGGTGGAACGGGGACTATAGCGCAATGCACGCGCGGCGCACAGTCAGGGGGCCGCCTCGACGACCACGGGATGCACGCCGTACATGACGTCGGCCACGGCGCGGCCCAGGTCCTCGCTCAGCAGCCTGAGGTGCTCCTCGAACGCGTCCTGCTCGGTCATGGTCGAGCCCGTGGAGAGGAAGTCGCGCTCCACCTCCACGCCCACCGGTCCCCAGACGAGCCGGCCCCCCTCCTCGATGCTCACGCTGGCCCGGGCGATCCACCGGCCTCCCACCTTCTCGGCGCCCACGTCGCCGAGCATCAGGTGGACGGTCGCCTGCTCCACGGCCTGCACGGTGCCGCTCAGCCGCGCGCCGGCCGCTCCCGGAGGGCACAGGTCGGGCGCGATCTCCTGCCTGAGCACCGAGCCGGCCCACACGGCAACCTGCGGGTAGGCGGCGCCGCCGTCGAGCGTGTCGAAGTGCACGCACGCACCCGCCGGCTCGGGCAGGGCGTGCCGGACGAACCTGTAGCCGCAGCCGGAGGCGGCGAGACCGACGAGGACGAGGGCCGCGGCCCTGTTCATCACTTGACCTTGAAGATCACGAGCCGCGGCACGATGCGCACCCGCGTGACCTCGCGGCCCACGAGGTACCGGGCCACGTTGGACAGGGCCTCGGCCGCCTGCCAGATCTCGTCCTCGGCGGCTCCGGCCCCGGAGGTGATCTCGCCGCGCAGCTTGCCGTTTATCTGCACGCCCCGGCTGACCGTCTCGGCCGCGGCGAGCTTCTCGTCGAACGAGGGCCATGAGGCGAGGTGCACGCTCTGCGTGCGCCCCATCCTCTCCCACGCCTCCTCGGAGAGGTGAGGGGCGTAGGGCGCCATGAGAAGCGCCAGGGTCTCGAGGTCCGTGGTGGAGACCTCGTCCAGCCGCGTCAACTCGTTGACGTACACCATGAGGTCCGAGATCGCGGTGTTGAACTCGAGCGCTTCGAGGTGCCTCGTGATGCTCCTCACGGTCCGGTGCCTGAGCCGCGTGAGCCCCTCTTCATCATTGCTCGGCCTGTCCGCATACAGCCTCCAGGAGCGCATGATGAACCGGTGCACGCCCTCGATGCCCTCGGTCGACCAGGGGCACGAGGCCTCGAGCGGCCCCATGAACATCTCGTACATCCGCATGACGTCGGCGCCGTAGCGCTCGATGACCTCGTCCGGGTTGACCACGTTGCCCCGGCTCTTGGACATCTTCTCCGTGACCTCCTCGAGCACGAGCCCGGGGATCGTGGGATGCACGGGCGTGCGCATCGCGCCCTCGCCCTGCCACGCCACGTCCTGGGCCGCGACCCACGCCTCGCGCATGGTCCGGCCGTCGCCGCGGTGCACGGCGCGGCCCGCCGCCTCCTTGATCACGGTGACATCGCTCGAGGGCGTCGGCGCGTCCGCCTCGTCCATGTAGTAGCGGTAGCTGAACCCGAGGATCATCCCCTGGTTGCGAAGCGCCCCGAACGGCTCGGGCGTGGACACGATGCCCTGGTCGTTCAGGAACATGTGCCAGAACCGCGCGTACATGAGGTGCAGCACGGCGTGCTCCGCGCCGCCCACGTACAGGTCAACGGGCATCCAGTGCCGCTCGAGATCCGGGTCGACGAGCTTCTCGCCGTTCGTGGGATCGAGGTAGCGCAGGTAGTACCAGCACGAGCCCGCCCACTGGGGCATGGTGTTCGTCTCGCGGCGCGCGGGCCCTCCGCACTTCGGGCACGCGGTGCTCACCCACTCCTCGATCGCCGCGAGCGGCGAATCGCCCGTGCCCGTGGGCTCGAAGCGCTCCACCTCGGGAAGCAGGAGCGGCAGCTCCGACTCGGGCACGGCCACGGTGCCGCACGTGCCCGAGCAATGAACGACCGGGATGGGCTCGCCCCAGTAGCGCTGCCTGGAGAAGAGCCAGTCGCGCAGCTTGTAGCGCACGACTCCCTTTCCGAGACCACTGTCCTCGAGGTGCTTCGTGAACGCCGGGATGGCCTTTGCCGTCGACAGGCGATCGAACGGGCCGGAGTTCACGTTCACGCCGTCGTGCACGAACGCGCGCCCCTCGGGCGGGCGCGACCCGTCGTGAGGCTCGATCACGGTGACGATCGGGATCTCGTACCTGGAGGCGAACACGTAGTCGCGCTGGTCGTGCGCCGGCACGGCCATGATCGCGCCGGTGCCGTAGCTCAACAGCACGTAGTCGGCGATCCAGATCGGGATCTTCTCCTCGTTCATCGGGTTGACCGCGTACGCGCCGGTGAACACGCCGGTCTTGTCCTTCTGCAGCTCGGTGCGCTGGCGATCGCTCTTGCGCCGCGCCCGCTCCACGTACGCCTCCACCTCGGCGCGGCGCTCCTGCGTCATGACCTTCCCGACGAGGGAGTGCTCGGGCGCCAGCACCATGTAGGTCGCGCCGTAGAGCGTGTCGGGGCGGGTGGTGTAGACGACGAGCCCGGGGTCCACGCCGGCGGGAGGATCGGCGAGCCGGAACGTCACGTCAGCGCCCGTGCTCCTGCCGATCCACTCGCGCTGCATGGTCTTGATGGACTCGGGCCAGTCCAGGTCGTCCAGCCCGTCGAGCAGCCGCTCGGCGTACCTCGTGATGCGCAGGAACCACTGCCTGAGCTCGCGCCGCTCGACCTCGGAGCCGCACCTCTCGCACAGCCCGCCCTTGACCTCCTCGTTGGCCAGGCCGGTGCGGCACCGCGGACAGAAGTTGATGGGCGCAGAGGCCTGGTAGGCGAGATCGTTATCGAACATCTGGAGGAAGATCCACTGGGTCCAGCGGTAGTAGTCGGGATCGGTGGTGACGACCTCGCGCTTCCAGTCGTACGAGAAGCCGAGCCGCTTGATCTGCCTGCGGATGTTGTCGATGTTCCTCTTCGTGACGATGGCGGGGTGGATGCCCGTCTTGAGGGCGTAGTTCTCCGCGGGAAGCCCGAACGCGTCGAAGCCCATGGGATGCAGGACGTTGTCGCCGCGCATCCTGCGGAAGCGAGCGAGGATGTCCGTGGCCGTGTACCCCTCCGGGTGTCCCACGTGCAGCCCCTCGCCCGACGGATAGGGGAACATGTCGAGGATGTAGTAGGTGGGTCGGTCGCGATCGTCGTCCCGGGCGCGGTAGAGATCGCTCTTCTCCCAGCGTTCCTGCCACTTCGGCTCGACCGCCCCCGCATCGTACCTCTCGCCCATGTGGCCATCTATACGACGTTGGATGTGCGACTGCAAATACAAGTTCTCTTCCCGGGAACCCCATGCTATCGTTGACGCCGAGAGGGCCGGGAGAGATGAAATACTGCGCAGAGTGCAAGACCGAGTACGTGGACGACGTCACGTTCTGCCCGGACTGCGGCGGAGAGCTCCTCGACGAGGCGGCGTGGCAGGAGATGCTCAGGCAGATCGACCAGCAGCAGACAAAGCTCCAGGGCATCAAGATGGCGTCGGCCTGTTCGGTGTCTGGTCGGGTCGAGGCCCTGCAGATCCAGGTCATCCTCGAGCAGGAGCAGATCCCCGTCTTCATCCGGACGTTCGAGGAGACGGCCTACGACGGGCTGTTCGTGACGCAGAAGGGCTGGGGCGAGATCTGGGTGGCCGAGGGCCGGCTCGAGGAGGCCAGGGGGATCATCGAGGAGCTCAGGAAGACCCCCCCGCCGCCGCCGCCCGAAGATGGTCAGACGCCGCAGTAGACGCCCGAGCATTTCCCCGTGGCCCTGAGCCTGTCGAAGGGCAGCGGCATCCATGCGAGCGGTTGTCTAGACGCCGCAGTAGACGCCCGAGCAGCCGGTCGAGCTGGGCGGGCAATCCTCGTCCGTGGTGCACGACCAGGTGCACCTGCCGCCGCCGCCGCAGAAGTTGTCCGGCCCGTCGCAGTGAATGTCGAGCGAGCACGTGGTGCCGAACTCGTTCCACGTGGAGCACGACCCGGTCTTGACCACGCAGATGCAGTCCGATCCTCCGGGCGTGCAGGGCGTGCCCGACCCGTCGTCGCAGTACGTGCCCCTGGGGCAGTCTATGTCGTCCGCACAGTCCGTCGAGCAGCCGCGGTCCGTGTACGTGTAGTGCACGCACCAGTCGTCCGAGCCAGAGCCGCCGTCGCCGCAGTCCTCGCGGTCGGAGCATGACGCGCAGAAACCTCCCATGGGCGGGTCGTAGCAGATGCTCGTCGACAGGTCGCACTCCCAGATGTGACCCGCCCAGATGCAGTCGCCGTCGCGGTGGCAGCAGCCCGGGATCCACGGGTGCGTGCACGCGCCAGCGCCGCACGTGTCCGTGGTGCAGCTGTCGCCGTCGCTGGCGCACGCGTCGCCGTCGTGAGGACTTCCGGGATGGGTGCACGCCCCGCTCGCGCACACGTCGGCGGTGCACACGTTGCCGTCGTCCGGGCACATCTCGCCCTCGCGGTGGGCGGAATGCACGCACACGCCGCCCCGGCA
>JAFDER010000605.1 GCA_019310245.1 Deltaproteobacteria bacterium | reverse complement strand
CCGCCGCGAGGGGCGGGAGCCGCCGCTGCTCAAGCGCATGTCCGAGCTGATCTCGCTGCTCGACCTGACGACCACTCTCAGCTCGTCGCTTTCCGGCCAGGAGATTCTCGACGCAGCGCTCCTGATCGTGATGGGAGAGCTGGGAGTCTCCAGCGGAGCTCTCTTCGTGAGGGGCGACGATGGTGCCTACGAGCGCCGGGCCGGGCGCGGGCTACCCTCGGAGGCCCCGGAGGTCGTCCGCCTGGGAGCTCTGACGGACCCGGCCGTGGTGTACAAGTCATCGGGGCGTTATCCCGAGGTCTTCGCCGTCTCGGGTCTCGAGCTTCTGTGTCCGGTCTTCAAGGCGGAGCGCGCGGTGGCCGTGCTCGGGATCGGCTCGAGGCCTGACGGTCGAGCCCTCGTGGCCAGAGACGCCGTGTTCCTCCGCAGCATGGCCTCCTGCGCCGCGACGCCGATCGAGAACGGCCTCATCTACCACGAGCTGGAGCGGGTCAACCAGCGGCTCTCCGTGAAGGTCTTCCAGCTCAACAGCCTCTTCGACCTCAATCGGGAGCTGGCGTCGAGCTTCGACGAGGAGACCATCAAGAACCTCGTGGTCACGACCCTCATGGGCCACCTCATGGTGTCGCGGTGCGCCCTCTACCTGTCCGTTCCGGGAGGCATCGCCCGCTCCCACGAGCGCGGAGTGAGGGGCGGCGGGGAGCCCGCGTTGATTCCGGAAGCCCAGGCGCGACCCGTCCTCGACGCGCTCACCGCGCCCAGGGCCGTCTCGGAGCTCCCCTCTGGGGCCCTCCGGGACCGCCTCGTGGGAGGCCGCCTGGCGCTCGTGGTCCCGCTCCACCTCGGTGGGCAGGTGCAGGGCTTCATCGCGACGGGAGAGCGCGTCTCCGGGGTGCCCTTTACGGAGGAAGACCACGACTTCATCCTCACCCTCGGCCGCCAGACCCTGGCGGCCCTGGAGAACGTGCGCTTGCACCGCGTCCAGGTCGAGAAGCAGCGTCAGGACAAGGAGCTGCAGATCGCCCGGGAGATCCAGGGCAGCCTGTTTCCCGATGGCTGCCCCCGCGTGCCGGGTTTCGAGGTGGCCGCGGAGAGTCACGCCTGCTACCAGGTGGGCGGCGACCACTACGACTTCATACCCCTTGGCGGCGGACGCCTGGCTCTGGCCATCGCCGACGTCTCGGGCAAGAGCACGCCGGCCAGCATCCTGATGGCCTCGATCCACGCTTCGCTGCGGGCCCTGGCCGGGAGCGCCACGCCGACGGCTCTCATGCGCCGGCTCAACGAGCTGCTGCTGGGGAGCACGCAGGCCAACAAGTACGTCACGATGGTCTACGCCGAGCTCGACCCCGAGTCTCGCCGGCTCACGTACGTCAACGCGGGGCACGTGCCGCCGTACCTCCTGCGGAGCGGCGGCCGTCTGGAGAGGCTCACCGAGGGAGGCACGGCCCTGGGCCTGCTGGAAGACTCGAGCTTCGACGTGGGCGAGGTGCAGCTCGAGCCGGGCGACCTCCTGACCATGGTGACGGACGGCGTCACCGAGGCGGCCTCCCCCGAGGACGACGAGTTCGGCGACGAGCGGACGGTGGCCGCGCTGCGCGCCGCGGCGGACTCGACCCCCGGTGACGCCGTCAGAAGCCTGGTGTCGGCGGTGCGTGACTGGACCGACGTGGCTGGCGCCTCCGACGACCTGACGGTGCTCATCCTCAAGGCGAGCTGAGCGTGGCGGGGCGAGCCGCCACCGGCCAGACCGGGGAGTCGGAGGCCTGTCGCCACCTCGAGCAGAGCGGCTACAAGATCCTGTGCCGGAACTTCCGACGTCGCTGCGGGGAGATCGACGTCGTGGCGTCCAGGGCCGGGGTCACGGTCTTCGTCGAGGTCAAGGAGCGGCGCGGCGACTCGCACGGGGAAGGCTACGAGGCCGTCACCATGGGGAAGCGCCGGCGGATCATCCGGGCCGCTCGGCTGTACGCGGCCTCCCGGGGCCTGTCCGAGGCCCCCCTACGGTTCGATGTGGTCTCGATCGAGCGGGCTGACGACGGGACCACCCGTATCCGACACTTCGAGGGGGCGTTCGATTCGGAGGGGTCGTGAGGGGGTCAGGATCCGGCTACCAAGTTGGAGCGGGAAACGGGATTCGAACCCGCGACTTCGACCTTGGCAAGGTCGCACTCTACCACTGAGTTACTCCCGCTCGACCTGTCACGAATATCGTACCCACGCCAAACTGTGGCGTCAATACCCAAGGGTCGAGGCACCGATTTCCCGGTC
>JAFDER010000604.1 GCA_019310245.1 Deltaproteobacteria bacterium | reverse complement strand
GATCGCGTTTCTCATGGGCAAGGGCGACCTGAAGAAGGACTTCAAGTACAAGCTCGTCGAGAACGTGAAGGCGAAGAAGAAGGGACTGCTCGTCGTCGAGCTGGTGCCCAAGAAGGCGACGACGCAGTACAAGAAGCTGCTGTTCATGGTCGACGACAAGAGCTTTGGCGTGAAGAGGACGATCATCGTCGATCACTCGGGCAACACGAACTCCATGCGCTTCGAGAAGGTCAAGATCAACCAGGGCGTGAAGTCGAGCAAGTTCAAGTTCAAGATGCCCAAGGGCGCAACGCTCGTCGAACCCTAGATTCCTCCACCACTCCATCCCTCCCCGACCACGTCGGCGCTGGCGTGGACGTAACGTCGACGGTGCCTTGCGCGCGTGTTGTACGCTGCCCCCTGCACGCAATACAATGGCCCAAAGCATCGCATGACAACCCCGGAGACAGAGCCTCCTGCGCCGGCGGGCGTGAGCATCCGGCCGGCCCGCAGGAAGGACCGCGGCGAGGTCCTGGGCATGAGCCTGGCACTGCTCGAGGAGCACAGGCGGTCGTACGGCTCGGACATGGTCAACGATCGGGGGACGCACCGGCAGATCAGGCGGACCGTCTCGAGCCACATCAGGAAAGGGGCCGTGCTCGTGGCAGAGCGGGAGGGAGCCCTGATCGGCTTCGTGCTCCTCTCGAGGGCCCGCTTCGTTCTGCGCACCGCCCGCCCCACGGGATCCATCACGGACATCTACGTCGAGCCTGGACAGCGCGGCAGGGGCGTCGGATCGAGCCTGCTCGGGGCCGGGCTCGCGTGGCTCCGCTCCCGGGGGTACCATCGCGTGTTGCTCAACGTGACGGCCGGTAACCCCGCTCGCAAGCTCTACGAGCGTGCTGGATTCCGCCCCTTTGCCGAGTCCATGGAGATCAAGCTGGACTGATTCGTCGAGCCATCCCGATCTCGCGCGAACTCCTATTTTTTGACATCTTGTACTACCTCATCCTACAATGTACTCATCAGGACGAGGCGGGCAAGGGCCCGAGGAGGCAAGCCATGCGGGATCTCGATCGAATCAAGGTAAGCAAGTCCCTGAGCGTGGACAGGCAGAAGCTCTCTCTCATCTTCGCCACCGGCATCGTGGCGGGCGTGACTATCTTCACCGTGGGCCTCTACATCGGCCTGCGCAAGCCAGCCGAAGCCGAAGCCGCGACCGTCGATCCCCTCGATGATCTCATCGCGTCGGGTGGTGACGAGGCGGTTCCGGACCCTGACGGTGAGGGGGTCGAACCGACCTCGCTCAGGTACCACGAGATCCTCGGAACAGGAGGCGAGCAGGCCGTGACGCCTCCTCTCGTGCCTGCCGGGGACGACGTGGACGAGCCGCTGCCGGTGGCCGTAGATGCCTCCCCGATTCCCATGCCGAGCAGTGCCGGCAAGTGGGATGCCGGGGACTTTGTCGTCCCCACGATCCCCTCGGTGAGCGCGTTCCAGGAGCCCGCACGCATCTCCATCCCCAAGAAGGGTCAGAAGGGGGTGTTCACCGTCCACGTCAACTCGTTCTCCGCCAAGGCGGAGGCCGCCGGGTACGTGGCGCAGCTGCGCAAGGCCGGCTACAAGGCCTTCCTCGTCCAGGCGAAGTCCGCGAGCAGGGGAACGCTGTACCGCGTGCGCATCGGGCCCTTCTTCTCCCACAAGGATGCCTGGAAGTTCTCGAAGGCGTTCGAGAAGCAGGAGGGCGTCCCCACCTACATCGTCCAGCGCGTCATCGAGAACTGATCCCCCCCGACGTTTTCCCGACACCTATTCGGATGCAAGCGGCGTGGTGCTGCCCTTCGACGGGCTCAGGGCAGCGGAAGAGCTTGCCCTTCGACGGGCTCAGGGCAGCGGAAGAGCTTGCCCTTCGACGGGCTTCTCAGCACAGGGCCACGTGAGGCATCATGGCGGGCAGTGTGCGGGGTCGAAGGCACCATAAAGTTCCCCGGTGGCTGAGTGCCCCGCACACCTGTCCGCTCATGCAAGCGGCGTGGTGCTGCCCTTCGACGGGCTCAGGGCAGCGGCTAGACGTGGAGGGTGAGGCGGGCGAGCACGTCGGTCACCATGCCGAAGCTGCGGCCCGAGTTGGTCTTGAAGTAGATGAATCCCACGTCGCAGCCCACGCCGAAGCTGAAGAACTTGACGAGACGGAAGTCGATCCCGCCTCCCACGCGCGCGCCGAGGCCCCTGGGTGAGAGGGTCGTCCTCACGAGCTCGAGATCGGGGTCATCGGAGTTGATCCTGGCCTTG
>JAFDER010000603.1 GCA_019310245.1 Deltaproteobacteria bacterium | reverse complement strand
GATCAGACCGGGTAGGTGCCCTGGATGTACTCCGTCAGGTCCCGGATGTGGATCTCCTGCCTCCTCGTCACCCACTTGGTGAGATCCCCGCTGGAGACGATCCCCGCGAGCCTGCCCTTCTCCACCACGGGCAGGTGCCGGCAGCGCTTGCTCGTGATGATCGCCATGGCCTCCCCGATGGTCACGTCCTCGCCGATCACAACGAGGTTCTCTGTCATGAGCTTCGCCACGGGAACGTCCTGGATGTCCGGGCCCTCACCGAAGAGACGCCTGAGCACGTCGCGCTCAGTGAAGATGCCGACGGGTCTCTTGCCCCTGACCACCACCAGGCCGCCCACGCCCCTGTCGTTCATCTCCCTGACCGCCTCGGCCGCGGTCGCCTCAGGAGAGACAGTGTACACATCGCGGCCCTTGTCGTCGAGAACAACCTTGACCTTCTCGTCAAACATCAGTTCGTGTCCTGTCGTCGTCATGTCCAACCCCCTCGGGATGATGTTTCAAGTTCTTCACGAGCAATTAGGGTGGATCTCGCGAATGTCAATCGACCGGACCATGAGTGTTGAGCAAGTACGCAATACACTCACGAATCAAGGGCCGGGACGCGAGAGCTTGAGGCGCACCTCCCGGACGAGCGAGTAGAGGACGGGGACCACGAAGACGGTGACGAGCACGACCATCATCCCGCCGAACGTGGGGATGGCCATGGGAACCATGATGTCCGATCCGCGGCCGGTCGAGGTCAGGACGGGCAGGAGGGCCAGGACCGTCGTGCTCACCGTCATGAGCGCAGGCCGGATGCGGCGCGATGCGCCCCTCACGACCATGTCCCGGATCTCGCCCTTGCTCGCGGGCGAACCCTTCGCGAACGTCTGGTCCAGGTACGTCGCCATGATGACGCCGTCATCCGAGGCGATGCCGAACAGGGCCAGGAAGCCCACCCACACGGCCACGGACAGGTTGATCCCGCCGACCTGGAAGAGATCGCGCATCGAGGCGCCGAAGAGCGTGAAGTCGAGGAACCAGCTCTGGCCGTACAGCCAGATCATGATGAACCCTCCCGCCCATGCGACGAGGATGCCGGAGAAGACCATGAGGGTCGTCAGGGCGGACCGGAACTGCAGGTACAGGATGAGGAAGATGAGGGCCAGGGCCAGGGGCAGGACGACCATGAGCGTCCTGGCAGAGCGGATCTGGTTCTCGTAGGAGCCCGAGAAGGTGTAGCTCACTCCGTCGGGGATCTCGAGCTGCCCCTGCTCGATCTTCCGCTCCAGGATCTCGGAGGCCTGCTCCACCACGTCCACCTCGGCCCACCCGTCCTTCTTGTCGAAGAGCACGTAGCCGAGCAGGAACGTATCCTCGCTCTTGATGACCTGGGGGCCGCGCACGTACTCGATGCTCGACAGCTCTCCAAGGGGGATCTGGTGCCCGTCCGGGGTGGGCACGAGGATCTCGGACAGCGACTCCAGGGTGTCGCGGAGCTCGCGCATGTAGCGCACGCGCACCGAGTAGCGCTCCCGCCCCTCCACGGTGGTGGTGATGGACTTGCCGCCCACCGCAACCTCGATCACGTCCTGGGCGGCCCGGATGGATGCGCCGTGGCGCGCAAGAGCCTCGCGGTCCAGGCGGATCTCGAGGTACGGCTTGCCGACGATGCGATCGGCGTTCACGGCGGAGGCCTCGACCGACGGGACCTGCTTGAGGATGCGCTCGATCTGGATGCCGACCCTCTCGATGGTCTCGAGATCGGGCCCCTTGATCTTGATGCCCATGGGGGCGCGCATGCCGCTCTGGAGCATGACGATGCGCGCGGCGATGGGCTGGAGCCGTGGTGCGCTCGTGGTCCCCGGGATCGATGCGGCGTCCACGATCGCGTCCCAGATGTGGTCCGGATCCTGGATCCCCTCCCATGGATCGCGGCCGGGATTGAGCTCGGGATCGAGAGCCGGCCTCCACAGCCGGAAGGGCATGCCCTTGAGATCGGGAATGAGCCGTCCCCCGGAATCGCGGGCGTACCGCCCGCTGACAGTGTAGGGCTCGCCGTCGGGTGCGCGCCGGGGATCGCCCGCCTCGTCGCGGAAGAGATCCCGGCCGTCGGGATCGAACATGAACCGTAGCCGCGTTCCCGAATCGCCCTGCAGGAACTCCGACCTGTAGTTGATCACCGTCTCGATCATCGAGACGGGTGCGGGATCGAGGGAGGTCTCAGCGCGGCCGAGCTTGCCGACGACGGACTCCACCTCGGGGATGGCCCCGATGGACATGTCCTGCTTGCG
>JAFDER010000602.1 GCA_019310245.1 Deltaproteobacteria bacterium | reverse complement strand
GTGAGAATCGCGTCGCAGGATTCGAGAGCCGCCTCGGATTGCCGGCGCATGAGCGTTCGGACCTGACTGGCCTTGCGGTAGTAGGCGTCGTAATAGCCGGCCGAGAGTACGTACGTGCCCAGCAGGATTCGCAGCTTGACCTCGCGCCCGAAGCCGGCCGTGCGCGTGCCGCGCACCATCTCCTCCAGCGAGGGCGACGCTTGCCGGCTTCCGTACCGCACTCCGTCGTAGCGGGCCAGGTTGCTGGACGCCTCCGCGGTGGCCAGGACGTAGTAGGTGGCCACCGCCACGTCCGGCTGCGGAATCTCCACATCCACGAGGGTGGCCCCGTCCGCCTCGAGGCGCGCGAGCACCGCCTCCAGGTTGTCGGCCACCTCGCGGTCCAGGCCCTCGGCCAGGAGCGCGCGGGGCACCCCCAGGCGCAGGCCCTTCGGTCCCGATTCGATTCCTTCGAGCGGATCCTCCACGGGCGCATCGAGGCTCGTGCTGTCGCGTGGATCGTGTCCAGCGAGCACCCGGTACACGAGGGCCGCGTCACGGACCGAGCGCGTGATGGGTCCGATCTGATCGAGGCTGCTTGCGAAGGCCACGAGACCAAAACGCGAGACCCGCCCGTAGGTGGGCTTGAGTCCCACCGCCCCGCAGAAACCGGCCGGCTGGCGGATGGAGCCGCCGGTGTCACTGCCCAGCGCGAACGGTACGACTCCGGCCGCCACGGCCGCGGCCGATCCTCCCGAGCTGCCACCCGGGGTGCGAGTTGGATCCCACGGATTGCGCGTGGGCTGTGTGGCCGAGTTCTCGGTGCTGCTCCCCATCGCGAACTCGTCCATGTTGGTGTGGCCCAGGAGCACCGCTCCCGCGTGTCGAAGCCGTGCGGTGACGGTCGCATCGTAGGGTGGACGGTACGACTGGAGGATCCGGCTCGCGCAGGTGAGAGGTTGGCCCTCGACCGCGATGTTCGCCTTGGTGACGTAGGGAATACCGGCCAGCGGGCCGAGCTCGGTGGGAATCTGGGGATCCTCGACCCTCGACGTGAACAGGTGCAGGGTGGGATCCAGCCGGGCCGCGGCCCCACGGCAGGCCTCGACCACGTCACGCGCTTCGCACTCTCGGGCATCGAGAGCAGCGAGCAGCTCCTCCACGCCGAGTCGCTCGAGATTCATGAGGCGCCTTCGTCGATGAAGAGCACCGGAGGCACCTCGAAATGATCTCCACTCCGAGCGGGAGCCTGCTCCAGCGCTTTCGCGGCGGGAAGAGACGGCGCGGGCAGGTCGTCGCGCAACGGCGTGGGAACCTCGGCCGGATGGAACGTGGGGTCGATTCCCTCGGTATCGATCGAGCGCAGCCGATCGACATACTCGAGAATCCGGGCCAGATGGTCCTGCAGAGCGCGCCGCTCCTCCGGCTGGAGGCGAAGCGCGGCGAGGCTCTCCAGATCGGTGAGCTCTCGATCGCTCAGCCGCATCGCCGCCCTCCCCCGACGCCCCGAGGGCGCCGCTCTGATTCGTGTGCCGTCCCACCCTCGAGTGAGCGCTCGTCGAGGAGCCGAACGTGCATCATTCCTCGAACCCCAGCTGGCGCAAGACGTCACGCTGCCGCTGCACGAGCTCGCTTTCGGGATCGAGTGCCTCCGCCTGTCGCAGGATCTCGTTGGCCGCCGTGAGGTCGCCCTGCTCGACCCACACCACGCAGAGATTCACGCGCGTCACGACCAGATCCGGATTGCGCTCCAGGGCCTGGGTCAGAAGCTGGGCGGCCGCCTCGAAGTTGCCCTGGCGCAGACGAACTTCGCCCAGGTCGCTGAAGACCTCGGCGTCGTCATGCCCCCGGGAGATCGCCATGTCGTACAAGGTGGCGGCGATACGCAGCTCCCCCTGCTGCTTCTTGACACGGCCGAGAAGATAGAGCACGCGAGCGTCGATGTCGGGATCCTCCGTGATCCGAAGCAGATCGGCCTCGGCTGTCTCGAGATCCTCGACCCAGAGCGCCAGCCCGCCTCGCCGTTCGATGACCAGCTCGGGGTCGTGCCCGTGGAGCAGGGCTTGTGTGTAGTGCTCGTGCGCCAAGCGGCCCCAGCGCTCCTGGTCGGCCTCGGTGCCCGTGGCGAGCCGCGCCCGGTAGATCTCGGCCAGATTGAAGTGCCCGGCCGCGTAGTCCGGATCGAGGAACAACGCCTCCTCCAGCGCAGCCTGGGCTCTCTCCAGCTCTCCCGCGCGCCGGTGGGTCACAGCCAGGTTGTTGCGCGCCTCCATGAACGATGGAAGAGAGGCGATGGC
>JAFDER010000011.1 GCA_019310245.1 Deltaproteobacteria bacterium | reverse complement strand
ACCATGGCCAATCCGGCGCCGATCGGGAGCAGTCCGAGGAACTTGAGCTTCCGCTTGCCGGTGATCGAGACCATGAGGATCGCCATGACCATCGAGATCACGGAGGAGAACAGGAGCAGGCCTATCGTGTAGAAGAGCATGATGAGGTCCACACCGCCGAGCATGTACGCGATGGTCAGCGACGGACCGGCGGCGGCAAAGAACAGGAGGGAGGCCGCGAGGCCGCTCATGATCTTGCCCCTGACGAGCATGCCGGGGGTCATGCACGAGATGAGCGCCAGCTCCGTCGATCCGCTGGAGAGCTCGTCGGTGAACCGGTCGTGCATCAGGAACGGCAGGACGCCCACGAGGAAGAACGCGAGCCCCGAGGTGAGGATCATGAACAGGGTGCTCCCCGAATCCGACCTGGGAATGACCGTCGAGACGAAGGTGATGACCTGGATGAGGACCATGGCGATGAAGAAGACGATGAGGAACTTCTTCGATCTGAGCCAGGCGCGCACGTCCTTGACGAGGATCGCGTTCAGCCTCTGGTCCACCCATTCGAGAAGTCCGGACCGCGCCTCGCCCTGTGACCGGGCCGTCATGACGAGGTCTTCCTCTCCGTGAGCTGCATGAACGCGTCCTCGAGGTCGGAGCTCGCCGTGTGGAAGTCGGTCACCTTGAAGCCCTGCTCCATGAGCCTGGTGAGGATCCCGGACCTCACCTCGGGCTCCCCCTCGTAGGAGAACCAGGCCCCGCGCAGGGCCTCCTCGGAGCGGTTGACGCCGGGGATCTCGGCCAGCGCCCTGACGAGCCTCTCGATCTCCTCGCCGGAGGGGGCGTCGAGGACCACGTTCACCTTCACGCCAAAGTCGATCTGGTGCTGCAGGCCGGAGACGCGGTCGCTGGCACACAGCCTGCCGCCGTCGATGATGGTGACGGAGTCGCAGACCTCCGAGAGCTCGGCGAGGATGTGGCTCGAGAACAGGACGGCCTTCCCGCCGTCGGCGAGCTGGCGGACGAGCGTTCTGAGCTCGACCCGGGCGCGGGGGTCCAGTCCGGCGGCCGGCTCGTCGAGGATCAGGAACCTCGGATCGTTGATGAGCACGCGGCCCAGGCTCAGCCTCTGCTTCTGGCCCTTGGACAGCCCGTACGCCGGGCGCGTGAGCAGCTTGCCGAGCCGCGTGAACTCGATCACGTCGGCGAGGCGCTTCTTCTTCCTGCGTGTGGACAGCCTGTAGGCGCGGGCGTAGAAGTCGAGGTACTCCTCGACCGTGATGTCCACGTAGGTCTCCAGGAAGTCGGGCATGAACCCGATCTCGGGCCTGAACTCGTCCGGGTAGTCCATGAGCGACCTGCCCTCGAACAGCACGTCCCCCTCGTCGGGCATGTCCAGCGTGGCCAGGACGCGCATGGTCGTGGTCTTGCCCGCCCCGTTCGGCCCGATGAACCCGTGCACCGTCGAGCCGGAGATCGAGAAGCTGATGCCATCCACGGCCTTGATCTTGCCGTACGAGCGGTGCAGGTCCTTGACCTGAACGAGGGGCGTGTCACTCGGGGACATCGTCTGCCTCCCCTTGCGCGGGCGCTTCCTCGACGAGTGCCACGTCCGCCTGCTCCAGGTGCGGAACGGCCACGTAGTAGAATCTCTCCCGCAGGACCTCGCCTCCCAGGCCCTTGTCCTCGAGGTGGGGCAGACCCTCCATCTGGGCCGCGATCGTCCAGTCCATCTGGTCGAGGTAGATCAGCGGAACGTCGACGATCTCCTCGGACGGCTCCATCCTGGCGCTCTCGCCCGCCTTCACGTCCCGGGCGATGTAGTACTGGAGCTCGGCGACGCAGGGATCCTTCCCGACGCAGGGGTCCACGCGCGCCGCGACGACCTTGGCCATGGACGTGAGGCCGTTTTCCACGTGCACGCTGCCGTCGGCGCCGCGGGTCAGCTTCATGGACATGCGCACCTTGGTCGGGGTCGCGGTGAGCAGGCCCCTCTGCTTGCGGCTCGCGATCCAGCCCGAGGAGAGTCTCTGGGCCTCCGTCCAGTCCGTGACGAGGCTCATCGTGCCGGATCCCTGGTCATCGGTGTGGAATGGAACGACCGCGGTCTCGACGGGATACACGGGCCTCTTGCGCGTCGTGAGCCCGCCGAACGTGCCGTGGGCCTGGTAGACGACGCCCTGTCCGCTCGCGGGATCGTGGAGCATCACGGAGGCGGTCTTGCGCTTGAGGATGAGCCCCTCGTCGAGGATCGTGTATGCCAGGAGCGCCGCCATGCCGACTCCCGCGATCAGGGGGGCGGTCACGTAGAAGAGCGCGAGCCTGCGCTTCAGCCTCAGGACGATCAGGTTCAGAGGTCCGATCAGGAAGGCGAGCAGGAAGGAGATGAGGACGTAGCCCACGCGCGGCACGTCGTGAAGCCCGTCGAGCAGATCGTCGAGGCAGCTCTTGACGCCGCTCACGTACGGGCTGTGCTTGTAGTAGCTCGTGGTGTACGAGTATTCGTTCACCAGCATCCACCTCGCCTTGCCGTCGAACAGGGCGGCCCTGGCCATCGAGTCGTACGCCACCGTCTTGATCTGCTCGTACTCGGGAATGTGGGAGCTCGGCCCCGTGATGACCCCGCCGGACACGGAGATGGATTCCTGGACCTCCGCGAACCAGGAGTCGGCGAGATCCTCGAGCCCGCGCGTGAGCAGGACCGTGCCGGTCATGCAGCCCACCTCGACGAGCTCGCCCGTCCTGCGGACCGACCCGGCGAAGAGCCTCATGGACTCGAGCGCACCCTCTCGATCGTCGCCGTGCAGCCAGAGCGTGCCGCCGCCGAACCTGACCCAGCGCGACAGCGCGAGCCGCTCGTCGGGCGCGAGCCGGACCGCGTCCTCGGTCCTCAGCGCCACGACGGCGGGAATGCCGAGGTACGACTGCCAGTAGCGCGAGGCGGAATCGGGCGAGAGCTCCTCCGTGTGAAGCACGTCCAGGTCGTCCGACGCCTCGATGACGGAGGCCAGGCTGGACTCCCCACTCTCGAAGCCACGGCCGATCACCAGGATCGTCGGCACCGTCGCGTCGACGGGACCGCTCCCTCCCGTGAAGGAGAGATTCGTGTTCCTGCGGCCGTCCACGTCGACCTTCACGCTGTAGTAGGAGGCGTCCGCCCGGAGCACGGGCAGCTCGATCTTGGTCTCGCCCAGCGGCAGGGCGAGGTCGATCACGGAGACGCCCTTCGAGCTGCCGAGCCCGGAACCGTAGCCCAGGAAGGATTCCTCGCTGACGGTGATCCGGAGGGTGTGCTTCTTCTTCTTGTCGAGGATGGTGAGCTGGATCGGCTCGTAGACGCCGAGCGCGCCGGACCAGTCCTCGTTCCAGGTGATCTCGATGCCGAGCTTGCGGTCCTCGGCCGTGCCCCCCAGCGCGTGCGGGGACACCGCCAGCGCCGCGAGCAGCCCTGCAAGCGCCAGAACGCGTCGTATCATGCCTCTTTCTCGGCGATGATGGCCGGGGCCTTGCGCTCGAGCTCGTCCACGCTCTCGAGGATGCCGGCGATCACCGCATCGGACGTCACCCCGTCCAGGCGCGCCGCGTAGTCCAGGATGATGCGGTGCCTCAGCGTCTGTGCGGCCACGGCCTTGACGTCCTCGAAGCCCACGGTCTCGCGGCCATCGAGATAGGCCCGCGCCCGCCCCGCCATCCCCATGGCGAGCGCCGCGCGTGGGCTCGCGCCGAACTTGATCGGCTTCGCGGCCGCTCCCCCCTCCGAGGGGTGCGTGGCCATGACGAGCCTGGCGATGTAGGAGGCGATCGGCTTCGACAGCGGGAGCGCCTCCACGTCCTTCATGGCCCGGGCGATCTCCTCCCTGCCAAGGACGGGCTGCATCTCGGGCAGGTCGCCGCGTCCCCTCTCGAGCAGGAGCCTCTCAAGCACCTCGGCCGGCACGTCGTCCACCAGCAGCTTCATCATGAACCTGTCGAGCTGGGCCTCGGGCAGCGGGTACGTTCCCTCGAGCTCGATGGGATTCTGCGTGGCCATGACCCAGAACGGGCTGGGAAGCTCGTGCGTCTTGCCGATGACCGTGACCCGCCGCTCCTGCATGGCCTCGAGAAGCGCCGACTGGGTCTTCGGGCTGGCCCGGTTGATCTCGTCGGCGAGGATCAGGTTCCCGAACACCGGCCCCTGGTGGAACGTGAACTTCCTCTCGCCGCCCTCCTCGGTCAGGATGTACGATCCCGTGATGTCCAGGGGCATGAGGTCCGGCGTGAACTGGATCCGCCGCGTATCGAGGCTGCACAGGCTCGAGAGCGCCCGCACCATCATCGTCTTTCCGAGCCCGGGCAGCCCCTCGAGCAGCACGTGCCCGCCCGCGAGGAGCCCGATGACCACGTCCTTGACGAGAGCCTCCTTGCCCAGGATCACGGCGTTGAGGCCCTTCTCCAGCTCCCGCCACTTCTCGGACAGATTCTGCATGGAGCTCACTTCTCCTTCTCGAAGTACTTCGAGACCACGTCGCTGTGATACGGGCCAAGGCTCGTGCCGGCCGTGGATCCGCCCTCGGAGGCCAGCTCGACGTCCACCCTGCCTCCGGGCTGGAACTCCTCGGGCGGCGTCGTGCCTCCCACCACCGTCTTCGTCCCCGCCAGGGCGCCCGGCACGAACTTCTTGCCCGGCTCGAGCATCACGGGATTGAACTTCACGCTCGATCCGTCGCTCTCGTCGCCGAAGCTCAGGGGCGCGTCCCCCGGCCCGCGCGTGATCCCGCCCTGCCCGGGGATGTTCCCCAGGGCCGCGGAGGCTCCGGGATCGCCGTCGCCCTTGCAGCCGCAGTCCCCGGCGAGGGCCTCGAGCACGCCCTTCGCCTCGGCGTCCGCGAGGAGCTCCGAGGCCTTGCCGATGTTCTGCAGCTCGAGCGCGTGCGCGTTCTCGAGCATCTTGCCCAGGCTCTCGAGCGCCTTGGGATCCATCTGACCGGCCGCGCCCTCGGGACCGCCCTGCTGCCTCATCTCCTCGAGCGCCTTCCTCAGCTCCGGCGGCAGCTCGTGCCGCGAGGGCATGTTCTGCGCGGCCTTCGCC
Source organism: Deltaproteobacteria bacterium (assembly GCA_019310245.1). Classification (GTDB taxonomy): domain Bacteria; phylum Myxococcota_A; class Polyangia; order DRWM01; family DRWM01; genus JAFDER01. The sequence goes on along the minus strand of JAFDER010000011.1, from coordinate 20,493 downwards.
AGGGCCTCGCCCGCGTCCCCGCCCTTCAGGTCGTGCAGGTCGTGGGCCGCCTCGAGCGCCTCCCTCCGGCGCTCGGCCGCCGCGAGGATCTTCTCGCTCAGCTTCTTCTGCACCTGGTCCATGGCCTCCACGGCCGCCTCGGGAGACGCGGCCGCGTTCGCCTGCGCCTTCTTCAGGCTCTCGCGCAGCTCCATCGTCTCCTTCTCGTCGAGCACGTCGAGCTTCCTCGCCCTCTCGATCCGCTCGTCCACGACCCTGGCCCGGTGCTCGATGGCGACCGTCGAGACCGCGGCCCCGCTCCTCGGAATCCAGGGCACGACCAGGCTCGCCGCCAGCAGGACGGCGGGCAGGACGAGCCGCCTGAGGAGGGGCAGAGGCCGGACGGCCGGTGCGACGCGGGGGGCGTTCGAGTCCGACCCGGCGATGACGGCGCCCCCGCACTCTCCCTTGAGATCGAGCCATGCCGCCGCGTCGTCCCTCCCGTACCTCCTGCGAAGCGCAACCACACCGGCACCGACAAGGACGGGGACGCTCGTGACGAGCACGTGCCACGGCTGGATCCACGTGAGCACGCCGGCCACCTTGACGGCGATGAGGGCCACGCCCATCACGCACATCCAGCCGGCAAGGCCCCAGGCCGACGCATCGAGCACCAGCCCGGTGTTGAACAGCAGCCTCGCCCTGTCCACTGCCCTGTCGACGTTGCTCCTGCCCATCCGTTCAATCCTTTACCTTGAGGTAGAATGTCCCTCGAGCCTCTTTGTTCCGGGAAATTCCACGTATCCCGGCGATTCTACCGTCGGTGCCCGGGTCCAGCAAGGAGGGCTGGATCGATGCACCTTGCATTGCGGTGGATGGTAGATTCCCCTACTCTTTGTTCCATGATCTCACGTACCTTCTGCCTGTGCACGTGCCTCGCCGCACTGCTCGCTGCAGCGGGCTGCGGCGGCAACGGACGCTCCGACGGGGACGCGGACGAGGAGAGGGATGCGGCCGGCGAGGACGCTCCAGCGGACACGGCGCCGGAGACGGATTGTACCGGGAATCTCGAGTGCTCCGACGGGCTCTACTGCAACGGCGAGGAGGTCTGCGAGGAGGGCGCGTGCATGGACGGCGATCCGGTCATCTGCGACGACGAGGACCCGTGTACGGAGGACGGGTGCTCGGACGACGACGAGGCGTGCCTGTTCGAGCCGCTGGACGCGGATGGCGACGGTTACGCGGCGGCCGAGGCGCCGGGAGGCGTGACGTGCGGCGGAACGGACTGCGACGACACGCGAGACGACGTCTACCCCGGCGCCCCGATCGATTGCGACACCGAGGACCGCAACTGCACGGACACCCCGGACAACGACGAGGACGGGGACGGGTACATCTCGCTTCTGGCCTGCCCCACGACGGGGAACGACTGCGACGACCTGCGCGACGACGTCCATCCGGGAGCGGATCGACTGTGCGAGGACGTGGATGCCGACTGCGACGACATGATCGACCAGGACATGGATGAGGACGGGCACGTCTCGGAGGCGTGCGGCGACGACGACTGCGGAGACGAGGACGATCGAGTGTACCCCGGAGCAGAGGAGGTCTGCGACACCGTGGACCAGGACTGCGACGGCGACCTGCTCGACGTGCTGGGCGCCGACGACGATTCTGACCTCTACCTCGACATCTCCTGCGGCGGGGACGACTGCAACGACGCGGACTCGACCGTCCATCCCGGCGCGGCCGAGGCGGGGTGCGACTTCGTGGACAACGACTGCGACGGGGACGCGCTCGACGGGTTCGCGGACCAGGACGACGACGACGTGCTCAATGACGCCTGCTCCGGCGGAACGGACTGCGACGACCTCGACCCCGCGATCCACCCCGGCGCCGCGGAGGTGTGCGACACCGTGGACGACGACTGCGACGGCCTGCTCATCGACGCGCCCGGAGGCGACGACGACGGCGACACCGTGCTGGACGAGGCCTGCGGCGGCGCGGACTGCGACGACACGGACCCGGACGTCCTGCCGGGCGGCACCGAGGTGTGCGACACCGTGGACGACGACTGCGACGGCCTGCTCATCGACGCGCCGGGAGGGGACGATGACGGCGACACAGTGCTCGACTCCCTGTGCGGCGGTCCGGACTGCGACGACTCGGAGCCGTTCATCTATCCTGGCGCGCCCACCACGTGCGACATGATCGATGACGACTGCACGGGAACCTGGGCGGACGACGCGGACGCGGACGACGACGGTGACACCGTGCTCGACGAGGCCTGCGGCGGCCTGGACTGCGACGACACCGCGACCACGACCTACACCGGCGCGCCCGAGATCTGCGGCGACGGCATCGACCAGAACTGCGACACCGTGGCCGACGGCCCGGGCAAGCTCATGGAGGAGCAGCCGGTCACGACCGACCCAGCGGACTCGACGGATCCCTCGCTCGCCTGGTCGAGCTCCGAGTACGGCGTGGCCTGGGAGGACCTGAGGGACGGCAACCTCCAGGTCTACTTCGCGCGGGTGCAGCCCGACGGACTGAAAAGGGGATCGGACGTACGAATCTCGAACGGCACCCATGCGGCTGCCAATGCCACGCTGGTCTGGTCGGGCTCCGAGTACGGGCTCTCATGGGACGACGTGCGCGACGGCAACACCGAGATCTACTTCGCACGGGTCTCTCCGGCCGGGGCGATCGTTGGCTCTGCGGTGCGCGTCACGAACGACACCGCGTCCTCGACGGATCCCTCACTCGCCTGGACGGGCTCGGAGTACGGGGTGGCCTGGCAGGACTACAGGGACGGCCGCTTCGAGATCTACTTCGCGCGCATCTCCGATTCAGGGGTGAAGACAGGCCCGGACGTGCGGATCACGGACGCTTCGGGCTCATCCGGCCCCTCGCTCGTGTGGACCTCGAGCCAGTACGGCGTGGCCTGGCACGACTCCAGGGACACAAGCTCGGAGGTCTACTTCGTCCGCATCTCCGCCGCGGGCGCCAAGCTGGGCACGGACGCGAGGATCTCCGATCTGCCTGACGTGTCCTACGAGCCGTCACTCGTCTGGTCCGGCTCCGAGTTCGGCGTGAGCTGGTACGACCGCAGGGACGGGAATGACGAGGTCTATTTCTCGAGGATCTCCGAGACCGGCACGGAGATCGGAACTAACGTTCTCGTCTCCGAGACGCCCGAGATATCCACGGAGCCGGCCATCGCCTGGACGGGAAGCGACTTCGTGGTGAGCTGGGACGACCACAGGCACGGGACGTTCATCGTCTACCTCGCTCTCGTCTCCCCGGCGGGCGTCAAGACGGGATCCGACGTGCGCATCGTCGTCGAGGAGTGGGGGTCCTCGCTCGGCACGGCCATGGCGTGGTCGGGAAGCGACCTGGGGATGGTCTTCGGGGACACGAGGGGAGGCTGGAGCCAGATCTACCTCACCCGCATCGGATTCTGCTACTAGCACTGCTCATTCGCGGCTTGCGCGACCCTTGACCGGTGCTATGGTGCCACAATACCTGCAAGCCAAATGGAGGCTCATCATGAGGGAGAATTCAAAGCTGTTCGCAGTCCTTCTCGCGCTCGCCCTGGCGCCGGCCTGCGGCGGGAACAACAAGGCCAACCAGGACGCGGACAACGACACGACCGTCCCCGACGGCTCCGAGGTCGTCGGCGACGTTGCCGCTGACGGCGAGGACGTCTCGCCGGACGGGGAGGATGACGTGGTGGACGAGGACGCGGGCGGGTACTGCGGCGACGGCATCACTCAGACCGAGCTCGGCGAGGTGTGCGACGACGGAGGCACCGAGAGCGGGGACGGGTGCAGCGCGGACTGCCTGAGCGACGAGACCTGCGGGAACGGCATCACGGACGTGGACGAGGACTGCGACGGCGAGGACTGGTGCACGGACGACTGCCGGGACTCTCGTCTGGACGCCGACTCGGACACGATCACGGATCTCGACGAGGACGTGGACTCGAGCGTGGACACGGACGGCGACGGCACGGCGGACTGGGAGGACACGGACTCGGACGGCGACACGATCCCGGATGCGGACGAGGCCGGCGATACGGACCTCTCGACGCCTCCCGTGGACACGGACGGCGACACGATCCCGGACTTCAGGGATCTCGACTCCGACGCGGACACGATCCCGGACGAGGTCGAGGGGAGCACGGACACGGACGGCGACGGGGTGCCCGACTTCCTCGACACGGACTCGGACGGCGACGGCCTGCCCGACATCGACGAGGCCGGCGACACGTACATCTCGACGCCTCCCAGGGACACGGACGGCGACGGCGTGCCCGACTACCTGGATCTGGACTCGGACAACGACGGGATCCCGGACCTCACGGAGACTCTCGTCGATACGGACGGCGACGGGCTGGGCAACGCCATCGACCCGGACTCGGACGGCGACGGGATCAGCGACCTGACCGAGGGAGTGGCAGACATCGACGGCGACGGCACGGCCAACTTCCTGGACCTCGACTCCGACGGCGACGGGCTCCTGGACGAGGACGAGGTCTACTGCTCGACGCTCGGCGTGCACTCCTTCACGAGCGTGGACACGGACGGAGACGGCGACGAGGACCTCGTGGAGGCGCTGGCAGGCAGCGACCTCTGCGACGCGTCGAGCGACGTGCTCGGCGAGACGGGGTCGGACTTCTTCTTCGAGCTCCCGCCCTCGGGCACGCCCACGACGGACGTCCTCCTGTTCTACCCGCAGGTGGAGCACACCGACACATTCTTCTCGATGGACACCACCGGCTCCATGGGCGGCGAGATCGCGAACCTCCGGTCGAGCCTGGGTACGATCATGACCGAGGTCTCCTCGCGGGTCGCGGATGCGGCCTTCGGCGTGGGCCAGTGGGAGGACTACCCCGTCTGCACGTACGGCGCCTCGACCGACCTGCCCTGGGAGCTCATCCAGACGCCCACCACTGACCGCACCACGGCCCAGACGGCCGTGGACTCGCTCACGCTCGGCTCCGGGATGGACATGCCCGAGTCGGGCTACGAGTCGCTCTTCCAGCTCGCCGACGGCGCGGGAACGAGCTGGACCGCCGGATCGGGCTGCAGCAGGACCTGGGCCGCAGGCTCGGTCCCCGCCTACACGGGCTCGGGCCTGGGCGGCGCGGGCTTCCGGGTGGGCTCGCTGCCCATCGTGATGCACATCACCGACGCGGTATCGCATATCCAGGTCAACTACACTCCCTACGTCACGGATCCCCACTCCAGGGACCAGGCGATCACCGCGCTCAACGCGCTCGGGATCCGAGTGATCACGATCCAGTCCGGGTCGGACTCGACCGCGACCACACAGCTCAACGACATCGCCGACAGCACGGGTGCGTCGGTTCCGGTCTGCGCGTTCAAGACGGGCGCCACGACCTGGAGGTGCGGGGCGGACCAGTGCTGCACGGGCATCGGCGGCACGGGAATCTCCCCCATGTCGGGGATGTGCACGCTGAGGTACCAGATCGCGGGGGACGGCTCGGGGCTGGGCACGGCGGCGGTGGACGGCGTCGATGCGCTCGTGCGCTACGCCACGTTCGAGGTCTACACCGAGATCCGTGACGACGGCTCCACCTCGACCCCCGACACTTCGTGCTTCATCAAGCGCGCCGAGGCCCTGGCGTTCACCTCCCCGCCGGTCGAGCCCGAGGCTTCCTGCACGCCTGCAGCCACGCCTGCAGAGTTCTTCACTGCCGGCTTCAACAACGGCTTCTCCGGCGTGGCCACGGGCACGAACGACGTCTCGACCACGGGCACCGAGCTCTCGTTCACGCTGACCGCCGAGAACGACACCTGCGCCACCGCCACCAGCACGGGCCAGATCTTCACCACTTTCATCGACATCATCGACGTGGCGACCTCGCAGGTGCTCGACACGCAGAGCGCCGTGATCTTCGTCCCGCCGAGCCCCTGAGGCACGCTTTCCGTTCACAATTGCACGTCGGGGAGCTGTTGCTCCACGTGCCGCTTCCACGAAACCTCGCCGGATGGTAAACACCATAGGGAACCGAAAGGGAGGATCCCCATGAAGAGAATCGTTGCCTGCATCATCGCACTGAGCATCCTGGGGTGCGCGAAGCCCATCCTGAGGAAGCCGGCGATCTTCTCGGTGAAGAAGCTAGCCGTCGTCTCGATCTACACGAACCACGACATCTACAACGTCAAGGAGGGCGAGTCGAAGGCCAGCCTGCTGGACGGTCTGAAGAAGGCCATCCACGGCGAGGCGGGGCTCGAGGACGCCCACGTCCAGGTCGCCACATCGGCCCTGATCACCTACTCCAAGGAGCTGGGCAAGCTCTCGAACTGGGACGTGGTGGACTCCTCGGTCCTCATCGCCGACGAGACGTACATGGCCTTCGTCTCGGAGACCATGGCGGGCGGGGCGCTCGCCAGGTTCGCGACGGCCAACTACGTGACGCCGCCGGGCATGGCCCTCGTGCCGTTCGAGGCCATCGCGGGCAAGGCGAACACCAAGACGTTCGGCGACGACCCCACGGCGGAGGTCAAGGCGCGGCTCGCACAGCTGTGCAACGATCTCGGCGTCGATGGCGTGGCCGTCATCGACGTGGACGTGGCCTACGAGACGGGCGCGTTCAGCGGCATGAGCGGCACGGGCCTTCTGAGCGGCATCCGCGGCAAGGCCACGCCCAGCGTCTCCTCGGCCATGATGGTGATCACGCGCGACGGCAACATCGCCGTGCAGACGAAGCACGTCACGCGGGGAGGCGGCAAGCGCCACTCGGCCGGCAAGGCGCCCATGCTCCTCAAGGGCAAGGTGGATCTCACGGGCGAGAAGGGCGCGGCGTCCATCAAGGTCATCGACTCAGCGTTCCTGCTGAACGCGGACGCTCTCAAGATAGCCATCCAGACCGAGATGGCTGAAGGCTAGAAAGCCTCTCCCCCGATCAACCCTGCAGCAATGCCATCTTGCACGATGATGGCCGAAGGCTAGGCTTCAGTCCTTCAGCCTCACGGGCGTGAGGTTGCGCGTCAGACACGTCGCGATTCCCGCGAAGAGCAGGCCAGGCAGGACCAGGACCGTCGTCAGGATGCTCACGTTGAGCAGGATGGCGAACCCCTTCGCCATCAGCATGGCCTGCATGTCGGGCGGGGCGCTCGCGACGGCGCTCATCGCCTGGGAGAAGCCGAGCATGCATCCCAGAGCCCCGAGCAGCACGATCCCCGCCAGCCCGCCCCACAGGTAGGGCGTGAAGTCGGCCTTCCTGGCCGTGAACAGCTGGACGATCGTGGGGATGGCGTGAAGGACCGCGGCGAGGAGGAGGATGATCATGAAGGGGCCGCCGTCGCTGAAGGCCTGGGCGATGGGCATCATGACGCACCTCCCTCGGGCTTGCGCGCCCTGCGGGGCGCGAGGTTCCGTGCCAGGCTGGCGGCGATGCCGGTGAAGAACACGCCCGGGACCACGAGCGCCACGGCCAGGATCGTGGGGTAGAGCGCGATGGAGGCGGCCATGGCCATGAGCGGCCCTCTCTGCTCGGGCATGGCCGTGGCGAGGGCCTGGAAGGCGTGCAGGCCGCCGACCATGGTCCCCAGCCACCCCGTGAGCAGGATGCCCGCGAGGCCGGCCCACAGGTAGCCCGAGAAGTCCGACTTCTTGCACGCGATGAACTGGGCGAGAACGGGGATCGCGTGCAGGAACCCCACGGCCAGGAAGAGGTACATGAAGTAGCCTCCCTCGGCGAACATCCTTGCGATCATCTGCACGTTGCACCTCCTTCCGTGATCGCCATCTCGGCGATCCGCTTGCCCGCCCCGTCTCCGGCCACTCACCCGCCGTTGTTGACGAGATACTCCACGACGCCGTCCCCCTCGACCGGGTAGTCGAACTCCACGGTGTCGCAGACCGGGTCCGGGATCCAGCCGTCGGGGAACGCATCGACCGGTCCGGTCCCCCAGCAGAACCGCGCCGCGTACGTTCCCGGGTGGAGCCATCCGATCTCCTGGCACTGCTCCTCGGGCGCGCCCGGGCCCGGCGTGCAGGTCGTGAGCGGATACAGCGTCCCGTCCCACGTCCAGGTGGTGGAGTCGCCGGCCGAGACGCGCTCGACCATGGTCAGAGCCGGGCCGCACACGGCGCACTCGGAGCACTCGTCGCACATGCACAGGTCGCAGCGCCACTGCAGCGGCTGCATGGTCCCGCCGTCCTCGACCGAAGCCCAGGTCTGGTGGCCCATCTCGTCCGAGACCTGGACGAACAGGTGCTCGTCGTCCGGGATGTCCGTCACGAAGGAGATCCTGAAGGTGATCCCGGGGCCCACCGGATCGGTGGGCGGATCGGACGGCGGATCGAGCGCGGGCTCGGTGGGCGTCTCGACCGAGACGTCCGCGTCGCCCTCGAGGCCCGTGGTGCCCCCGCACGCCGCGACGACCGCCGCAAGGACCGCGCCAAGGTGGAAACCGGCTCGCATCACGTTCCTCTCCTCACGCCGGACGAGTCTACTCCCGCGTCCGGGACCGGGCAACCGCCCGGCCGGATACTAAATATATGCTACACTTTCAGGTCTAAGGATCAGGAGACGCGAACACGTGAAGAGGACCCTCACTACGATCATCGCCTGCCTCGCGCTGTCCTCGTGCTGGCCCTGGTGGAGCTCCGACCCCGGCACCGACTGGTGCGCCTGCGACTACGGGGACACGACCTGCTCCGGGTACGACTGGCTCGGCTCGTGCGAGGACGACTGCTCGTTCACATACCACGACTGCACCGCCCTGTGCCGCGACGCCGGATTCGGGAGATCCGCCGGGTGCGGCTACGACTCGAGCTCGGGAGGATACGCGTGCCTCTGCACGGACGACACGGAGTGCGATTGCATCGCGGAGGAGGCCACGTGCTGGGACTTCGACACCCTGCTCACGTGCGACGACGGCTGCTTCTGGTCCGCGTACGACTGCGATGATCTGTGCCGCGCCTCCGGGTGGGACACGTCAACGGGCTGCGCGCACGACTTCGCCGCGGGCGAGGACACCTGCTTCTGCGAGGACTACGAGGACTGCGTCTGCTCGGCGGGCGAGGTGGAGTGCGACGGCGCCTTCGGCCTCGCCTCGTGCGACGACGGCTGCTACTGGTACAGCTACGACTGCGACGCGCTCTGCGAGGACGCGGGATACGAGTACTCGACGGGCTGCGGGTGGGACTCGAGTGCGGGTGAGGACACTTGCTTCTGCGAGTCGTCCTCGGACTGCGACTGCTCCTGGGGCGAGGTGGAGTGCTGGGATCACGACTCCATCGCCTCGTGCGACGACGACTGCTACTGGTACGTCTACGACTGCGACGCCCTGTGCATGGACGCCGGGTACGACTACACCACCGGGTGCGCCTACGACTGGGATGCAGGCGAGGACACCTGCTTCTGCGAGTCCTACTAGTCTGCTATCCTCATCCGGCATGAAGACACACACCATCCTGGCATCGCTGGCGCTCGTCTTCGCCTGCGGGTGCGAGGGGTCGGACGCAGCTCTCGACGCCGACGCGGCGTCCGACGCCGTCACCGAGGGTGAGCCGGCCGCAGACGCGCCCGCCGAGACCCTGACGGATCCTCCACCCGACACTGGTGGCGAACCCGACGCCGCTGCGGATCCGGATGCGGCGACGGACCCGGACGGCGATCACGTGGTGATCCTCGAGCACGTGATCTCCAGGCTCTACGAGCCGGCCCGGTGGCCCATCTCCGGCGGGATCCACGCCGAGTACCTCGCGGTCGAGGACGTCCCGGACGTGGTGTTCGAGAACCCCGACCTGCACTACTACCTCTTCTTCGACTACTTCACGGCGGACATCCCGTTCTCTCCCACGTTCGAATTCTTCCTCTACACCCTGAGCGAGACCCCGGAGTGCTGGCTGGACGTGATGGACGTGGTCACCGTCTCGCCCGTGCTCGTCGAGGGGGTGATCCTGGACGAGACGCGCCCGGGAGGGCCCCTGCTCATGGAGACGGCCGTGTTATACGGCGCCGGCCTCTACCCCACGGACGAGCTCATGGGTGTGAACCTCTTCGACATCACCGACTCGACGGCCACGGCCTGCGGAGGATACGTACGCGACCACATCAGCGGTGACCCGCACGGAGGCGAGACCGACTTCATGTACGGCGGCTACAACGCGATCATCCGCGACATGCGCATCTACGTGGGCCGGCCGGCCCCCTGATCACTCGCAGACACTGGCGTCGGAGTGTAACCTCGAATATTCGGAATGTGCGTTGGATGGTATGGGTTGATATCGATGATATGGCATCGGAGGACAGGATGAGCTTCCGTCTCCTCGCCGCCGCGGCTGCCCTGATCGTGACCCTCTTGCCGGGCGGCGCGCAGGCGAACCTCATCGCCTACTCCGGGGAGTCCGGGTCGATCATGCCGGTCGACGACGTCGGAGTGGAGATGATCGACGAGCGACTCGTCCTCCACGAGTCCGGCAAGGTCAAGGCCACCTACACGTTCTGGAACACGTCGGGCAAGGAGCGCACCCTTCTCGTGGGATTCCCCGTGCTGCACGGCTCGGAGATGACGGACGAGGGTGAGAAGACGGTCTCCGTCCAGAAGTTCCGCGCCACGGTGAACGGCGAGACGGTCGAGCACCGCAGCGAGACGCCGAAATGCCCGGCGGCCGGGGAGGGGTGCCACGACGAGGTGTACGTCTTCGATGTCACCTTCCCTCCCAAGCAGAACGTGACCGTCAAGTGCACCTACACGCAGCCTCCGAGCCGCTGGTCGACGAGCGGGTCCTACCTGAGCTTCATCCTCGAGACCGGAAAGGGATGGAAGGGCGACATCGGCAACTTCAACCTCTATGTCTCGATCCCGCACCCCGTGTGCTCCCCCCTCGACGTGTTCGGGGGGCTGTTCTGGCCCATGGCCGAGTGCACGAGCTGCACGGACGCGGAGCCGCCGGACGGACTCTTCTTCTGCCAGGGCAAGGCCGAGGCCAAGAAGCACTGCAAGAAGGGGCTCGAGCGGATCACTGCACGCAAGGGCACGATCGAGCTCTGGGCGAGCAAGACCGCCTTCCTGTACACCGTCAAGGCGACGCCCTCGAAGACCACGCTCAACCTCTGGGCGCAGGACTTCGAGCCGGGTGGCAACATCACCGTGTTCGTGCCCGAGAGCCCCGAGCCGTGCGTGTGGGACGAGGCGCTCGTCATCGGCCCCCTCGAGGAGAAGTGCCGCTTCTCCGAGGTCGTCAAGGCCAAGAAGAACGGGATCGCACAGCTGGCCTCCGAGCTCGAGCCCGGAAGGGCCGAGGCCTGCAAGGGCCTGCCCGACTACCTCATGAACGGCGGAGCCGTGTTCTCGAGGGAAACGTACGGCGGCGTCCACACCTCGCTCATCGAGGAGCACCACGTTCCCGGGCAGATCAACAAGATCCCCCTGTACATGAAGGGCGGGCTCGTGCCCGGGCTCAAGACGTTCGGCAAGAAGCTGAAGCAGATCCTCGCACAGATGTAGAGAGCGATCCTACAGCGGTGGGGATGTGGGGCACTCCAGCACCCGAAGAACTCCAGGGTGCCTTCGACCCCACACCCCCACCTCGAGGACCGCGTGGGATCTCTGCTCGAAGATCTGCACTGTGAGTCAGGCAGCGGAGTTCGATCAGGGGTCACCCGCGTGCGAGCAGGGCCGCGTGGCTGAAGCGGACGCGCGGCTCGGCCGTGCGGCGGAAGCCGGCGTCCCGGGCCTGCGACACCTCCTCGTCGAATTTCTCCCGCGGGACGTGCCTCACCGGCTCCGTCACGAGGAGGCGACCGCCGGGACGCAGCAGCGCGTGGAGCTCGGCGAAGAACCGCTCCCTGTCCTGGACCTCGTGCGCCATCCAGAAGACGTCCGCGAAGTCCGCCTCGTCCTCCAGGCCGAGCGACGTGAAGGTGCACTGGTGCGTGGCGATGCGCCCGGAGAGGCCGGCACGGCGGGCGCGCCGCCGGACCATGGCCAGCATCTTCTCCTGCACGTCCACGGCGATGACGCGGCCCGACTCGCCCACGAGCCTGGCGAGCCCCAGGGTGGTGAACCCGCCTCCGCACCCCACGTCCAGCGCCGTCATGCCCGCCGAAACGTACGGCCCGAAGATGGCCGCGGGATCGTGGACCAGCCTGCGGATCGGGTTGTCGAACGTGTAGACGAACCACCAGGGACAGACGTGCGCCACGCTCTCGACCTCCGTTCCCTGCTTTTGTGCCCGTCCGGCCGTGCTGTCAAGGCCGCGTTGCCCGCACGCCGGCCGTGAAGTAGAGTTCTTGAAGACGCATCAGTATGGGAGGATCGGCATGAAGGCATTCGCGGCGACCATCGTCCTGCTCGCGATCTTGTGCTCCGGCTGCGGCGACGTGAGCACCCAGCCGGCCGGCGACTCGACGACCGGCGATCAGCCGGGACTGGACACTGCCGTTGATCAGCCGGGGCCGGACGCGACCGACGAGCCCGGAACGGATGCCTCCCCGCCCGACGCGGTGGACGAACCGATGCCGGACGGGGCCACGGCGTGCGAGACGGATGGCGGGTACTGCACGACGTACGCGATCGTGGCGAGTCCGTGCGTGACCTGTGCGGCCGTGGGCGGCGTCACGCACGTGCCCGCGCGCGGCCCGGACGGGGCGAACGAGTGCACCGCGGAGGGAGACGGCGTGGGCGCATGGTGCTGCATGCCGCTCGACATGGACGACCTCAACGACTGCGAGTCCGCGGGAGGTACGTGCACGCCGCACGGCGGGGAGCGCTGCCCAGTGGGCTGGGAGGACGATGACACCGGCCTCGCGTGCAGCGGCAGCCACGTGTGCTGCGTGCCCGGTTCCGCCTGCTAGCGGGTCCTGACGGCGAGGAAGTGAAAGTACGGGATGAAGAGGAACTCGAGCTCCCTGCGGTAGTGGTAGAGCCCCGGCTCGACCGGGGCCGGCGCGACGACGAGGTCCTTCAGCCTCTCGCGCAGGCTCACCACTTCGGGGCCTCCTCGATCTGGTAGGCCGCGCCGCAGTAGGGGCACGAGACGAACACGGCGCCGGCCTGCAGGGACACGGACTTCTCGTCCAGCGCCCCCGCACACCTCGTGCACTTCATCTGCTCGAGCGACGCATCTCCCGTCAGCTCGATCTTCTGCGTGACCTCGACCTTCCCGCCCGGAGCCCTCGAGCGCAGGATGGCGACGAGGACGAGTCCGGAGGCGAGGAGGATCCCGCCCACGACGTACCGCGGCCACAACCCGCTCGAGGCCGCGGCCACGATGAACAGGATGCCGAGCAGTGCGAGCAGACCGGAGAGGATGTACCCCAGGAGCCTCACGTCAGAGCCGCGACTTGATGACGCCGGCAAGTTTTGCGATTCCCTCGCCGATCTCCTCGATGGAAGGGAACGAGTAGTTGAGCCTCAGGGTGTGCCTGCCGGAACCGTCGCAGTGGAACGGCTGGCCGGTGATGTAGGCCACATTCTTCTCGATGGCCTCCATGAAGATCTCCTTGGCGTCCAGGTGCTCCGGCAGGACGACCCACAGGAACATCCCGCCGGTGGGCCTGGACCACCGGGCCTCTTCGGGAAAGTGCTCGTCCAGGGCGTCGAGCATGGCCCTCGCCTTGGGCCGGTACGTGTCGATCGCCCTGCGCAGCGACTCGGCCATCCGGCCGCTCCTGAAGTACTCGGCGATGATGAGCTGGCTGAACGACGGCGTGCACAGGTCCACGGACTGCTTCAGGCCGATCACCTTCTCGATGACCTCGACGTCGCCGTACATCCAGCCGAGTCTCATGCCCGGAAACAGCATCTTCGAGAGGGTCTTGAGCGTCACGACGCCCTTGCCGCCGGAGAGCGTCCAGAGGCTGGGCAGCTTCTCGCCCTCGAACACGATCTCCCGGTAGGGGGAGTCCTCGATGATGAGGATCTGCTTCTCGCGGCCGATCTCGAGGACCCTGTGCCTGCGCTCCAGGGTCATGGTGATGCCGGTGGGGTTCTGAAAGTCCGGGATCACGTTGATGAACCGGGGCTTCTTGCCCCCGGACTCGATCTTCTCGATGCAGGCGAGCAGGTCGTCGATGATGATCCCCTCGTCGTCCATGCGCACGCCGTGCATGTCCGCCCCGCACCTGCGGTAGGCCTGGATGCCTCCGAGGTACGAGGGCAGCTCCAGGATCACGGGCGAGCCGGGATCGATGAGGAGCATGGACAGCAGATCCAGCCCCTGCTGCGAGGAGGAGGTGACCGTGAGCTGCTCTTGCGTCACCTCCTCGCCGTGCTGTGCGCCGAAGGCGATCATCGCCTCCTTGAACTCCTGCTCGCCGCTCGTGGGGCCGTACTGGAGCGCGAGGTAGCCCTTGTCCGCCAGGAGCTTCGCCGTGATCTCGGTGATCTCCTCGATGGGAAAGAGCGACGCGTCGGGGAGGCCGCCGGCGAACGAGATGATGCCCGGCCTGCGCGTGAGCTGGAGGATCTCACGGATCTCCGACCGGACGACGCGATTCGATGTGGTGGAGTATTCGTAGCTCATCTCGGTCCGCCTCCGTGCTGTGCACGATCTTCACGGCCCGGCCCGTGCTGTCAAGGGGAGCGTCTGTTCCAGTGGTTGAGCGGAAAGGTCAACGATGAGCGGCTACCAGGGAGCCGCGCCGAGCGCCCTGCCCGACGGGTCGTACCTCTGGAGGAGCACTGCAGCCCCGGAGCCGTCCATCCCGTAGCTCGACCACACCAGGACGTACCTGCCGTCCGGGGCCATCGCGATCGCGCTGATCCACTGGTCGTCCGCGGTGAACGTGTTCGAGTTGAACTCGCCGCCGGACGGCGTTCCCGACGAGGCGAACCTCTGGCCGTACACGCCGAAGCCCGAGCCGTCGGTGAGCATGGAGGACCAGGCCACGACCCGCCGGCCGTCCGGGGTGAGAGCGACGAGCGGGTGCGTCTGGTGATTGCGGGTCTCGCTGTTCACCTGGAACTCCTCTCCGTCGACGAGCCCGGCATCGGCATACTCCTGGCCGAACACGCCCCACCCGTCACCGTCCTGGCCCTCGCTCTTCCAGACCAGGACGAAGCTCCCGTCCGGGGCCATGGCCGCGGCGGGAGTGGCCTGGTTCCTCGTGACCCAGGTGTTGACCTGGAACTCGTGGCGCTCCACCCAGCCGTCGGCCTCGAAGACCTTGGCGAAGATGCCCTCCCCGGCGCCGTCCTGCATGAAGCTCTCCCAGGCCAGGACGAAACGGCCGTCGGCCGCCATGGCGAGCGCGCAGTCGGACTGGGAGTAGCGGGTATGCTCGTTGACCAGGAACTCGCCGCCCAGCGGCGCGCCGTCGGAGCCGTACATCCGTGCGAACACTCCCTGGTCCGATCCGTCCTGCTCGTCGCTCTCCCAGGCGACCACGAAGCCTCCCTCGCCGCTGACGGCCACGGCCGCCTTCGTCTGGTCGTCGGCCGCGTACTCGTTGACCTGGAACTCGTCCCCGAGCGCGGTGCCGTCCGCCCGGTACCGGCGGGCGAACACCCCCCACCCGTCGCCGTCCTGCTCGAAGCTCTGCCAGGTGACCACGAAGAGCCCCGCCTCGTTCATGGCCAGGGATGGATGGAACTGATCCCTCGACGTGAGCTGGCTGATGCGAAACTCCGGGCCCATGGCGAATCCAGCGGCTCCGTACCTCTGACCCACGACGTCGAAGATGCCGTCGGTCTCTGACTGCCAGGCCACAACGAAGCCTCCACCGCCCATGGCCACGGTGGGGTACATCTGGTCGCCGTCCGAGACCGTGTTGACGAGGACCTCCACCACGACGCACTCCCTGCACCCGTCCCAGGGGACGTGGTTGCCGTCGTCGCAGGCCTCGCCGGGATCCAGGACGCCGTTGCCGCAGAAGGCAACACACCCGCTCACGTCGAAGACGCACGCGCTGCAGCGCAGCGTCCCGCCCTCGTAGGCGGGATCCAGCGACGTGCACGTGGCGCCGCCCAGATCCGCACCGTCGCACTCCTCGTGCCCGACCCACCGGACGCCGTCCCCGCACCGGGCCTCGCGGCAGCTGCCCAGGCAGGCGTCCGAGTCGTCGTCGTTGCCGTCGTCGCACTCCTCGCCGGGATCCAGGACTCCGTTTCCACAGGTCGTGGGGGGCAGTTCCGGCCCCGTGTCTCCAGGCTCCGTGGCCGGATCGTGCGGCGCGTCCGGATCCACATCCGGTTCCGAAGCCCCGTCCGGAGACCCGGCCAGGCCGACGATCCCGTGGCTGCCGTAGCAGGCCGCGAGCAAGCCGGAAACGACGACGGTCAAGGCGAATCTGCTGATCATCCTCCCCATCTCCGCGCTCATGAAATATACTATAAAGCGATCCAGGGTGCCAGGCAACGTTTCCCGCGGGATCGTTCCAATATTGACGATCGTGCTCCCGGGTAGGAGTTGACAACTCGTCGCGGGATGGTCAGAAACCAGGAAGAGACATGGCCGAGAGCAACGACGCAGCGATCTTCCCCACCGAGGAGGATCTGAGACGACCCGCAACGCTGGCGGCGAGGCTCAACATGTTCTTCCGTTTCGTCTCCATCATCCTGGCGGCCATCCCCACCACCACGGTGCCGCCGATGCTGCTCACGGCTCTCTTCTACCGCAGGTTCCGCAACGAGGAGACGTTCCAGCGCATCCACAGCGTGCTCGGGTGGGCCGACTTCAGCGCCCGGCGCATCCTGCAGATGGACATCCGCATCGGCGGGCGCGAGAGGCTGCCCGGTGACCGCCGGAAGCTGATGTTCATCTCCAACCACCAGAGCTACGTGGACATCCCCATGATCATGGGCGCCATGCGCATCGGCGCGTTCCTGTCCAAGAGCCTGGTGCTCTACCTGCCCATCGTCGGGCAGATCGCCTGGCTGGCAGGCTCCATCTACTTCAACCGGCGCAATGCCAGCAGCCGCAAGAAGGCCGGCGAGGACGTGGTGCGCATGAGCGAGAAGTCCACGCCCGTCTCCCTGTTCCCGGAGGGGACCCGGTCCATGGACGGCAGAAGACGCACATGGGCGCCGTCAAGGCCTGCTGGGAGAAGGGCGTGCGCGTCGGCACGTTCGCCTTCCACGGCACGCGCTACGTCTTCCCGCCCACGATGGACCGCTACCACGGGCACCAGCGCGTCGCGATCGTCGTGGGCGAGACGCTGGATCCCGCGCACTTCCCGGACGCCGACGCCTTCGCCCGGGCCGCCTGGGACGAGGTCAGGAAGCGCTTCGACCAGGCGCGTGAGATGCGCCGGTCGCCGGACTGGGAGAGCTACGACAGGGCCATCCGCCCGCGCCCTTGAGGAGCTCGGAGACGTCCACGGTGCGACAGGCGATGCCCGCATCCTCGAGGAAGGACTGCGTGGCGGGGTTGCCGGCGGGCATGAGGACCGACCGCGGGCCGAGGGTGACCAGGTTCAGGGCATAGCCGGCCACCGCTTCTTCCCCGGAGGGGATGGAGAGGATCTCGTAGCCGTGCTCGGTGAGGATCGGGGAGGTCGCGGGATCCAGCCTCTGGCTCCAGGCGATCGCGAGAGCGCGGTCCGCGAACCGCAGCTGGCCCATGAGGTGCATCGTGCCCCCGGGAAGCGTGGTGCGCCTGACGCGGACGCCCAGGTCGCGCAGCACGGCCTCGACCTGCCGGGCTCCCTCCTCGTTCGTGCGAAGGCCCGTCGCGAGGAGCACGGCCCCGGGATCGAGCCAGGCCGCGTCCGCACCCTCGAAGACGCCGGCGCCGCGCACCGTGTGCAGGATCGGGATCCCCAGGATGGCCAGGGCGCGGGCCGCGAGCCTTTCCTCGCCGGCGCGGACAGTGGAGGCCGTCCGGCCAACGATGGCGCCCTCGGGCGTCATGAAGAGGAGATCAGCGACGAACAGCAGGTTGATGGGAGGAACGCTCGGCGGATCGACGAGGTGCACCGTGACGCCGGCCGAGCGGTAGGCGGACGACAGGGCGTCGTGCTGGGCACGCGCGAGGTCTGGATCGGCGGCAGCGAGCCACTGCATCGCCCCGGGATCGGCCGAGGCCGCGATCTCGGCTCCGGGAGCGTGGAGAAGGACGGCGCGCAGGGGCGCCCACTCGCTCTGCACGCCGCAGGACGCCCAGACGGATCCGATCTCCTCCCGGTGCGCCGCGGTCCTGGGAGACCAGCCCCGGCCGCCGAACGCGGACGGCTTGCTCATCGTGCTCCTCCCGGTCGAGGGAAGACTAGCCCCTCGACGGACCCCGTGACAAGCACGCCTTGCCGTCGCACCTGCATGGCGATATGAATGAACATCGAGGGGAATGATATGGGACTCAGTGCCGGAGACGCGCTCCTCGTCGTGGACGTGCAGAACGACTTCTGTCCGGGTGGCGCACTGGCCGTGCCGGAGGGAGACGCGGTGGTCCCTGTCGTGAACCGCCTTGCAGCATCGTTCCGGAACGTGATCCTCACACAGGACTGGCATCCCCCGGAGCACCTCTCGTTCGCCTCGTCGCATCCCGGCAGAAAGCCGGGGGACGTGGTGCAGGCCCCGTACGGCGAGCAGATGCTGTGGCCGGACCACTGCGTTCAGGCAACGCACGGAGCCGAGCTGCACGAGGCGCTCGAAGTGCCGCGGACCTGCCTCGTGCTGCGCAAGGGCATGGATCCGGTCGTGGACTCCTACTCGGCCTTCTTCGAGAACGGCGGGAGCACGCCCACGGGCCTGCGCGGCTACCTCGAGGAGAGGCGGATCGGCAGGATCTTCGTCGCCGGGCTGGCCGCGGACTTCTGCGTGAGGTACACGGCGCTCGACGCGCGGAAGGTCGGCCTCGACGTCGTGGTCGTCGAGGATGCGGTGCGGAGCATCGACGTGGACGGCTCGCTCGACGCGGCATGGCGGGAGATGGAGCAGGCCGGCGTCAGGCGCGCGGCCTCCCGAGAGGTCGCGAGAGGGGGAGGCACATGACCGGGCCACAGACGGCGCTTCTCACGGATTTCTACCAGCTCACCATGGCGCAGGGCTACTGGCACACGGGCCTGCGCGAGCGCGAAGTGTGCTTCGACTACTTCTTCAGGTCGAACCCGTTCGGCGGCGGCTACACGGTGACGGCGGGGCTCCCGGACGCGCTGGCCTTCCTGAGGGACTTCGCCTTCACGGACGAGGACCTCGCGCACCTCGACACGCTCGACGTCTTCGGCGGCAAGTTCCTCGAGTACCTCGGCAAGCTGCGCTTCAGGGGCGAGGTCCACGCCGCGGCCGAGGGCACGGTCGCCTTCCCCATGGAGCCCGTCCTGCGCGTCACCGGCAAGCTCGACGAGTGCCAGCTCGTGGAGTCCGCCCTGCTCAACATCCTCAACTTCCAGTCGCTCGTGGCCACGAAGGCGTGCCGGATCTACCGGGAGGCGGGCGGGGACGTGATGGAGTTCGGCCTGCGCAGGGCCCAGGGCGTGGACGGGGCGATCACCGCTTCGCGGGCCGCCTTCGTGGGAGGCTGCGCCTCCACCTCGAACGTCGAGGCCGGACGCCTCCACGGGATCCCCGTGGCGGGCACGCTCGCCCACTCGTGGGTCATGGCCTACGAGGACGAGGAGACGGCGCTGCGCCGCTACGCCGCGATCTACGGATCCAGCTCGGTCCTGCTCGTGGACACCTACGACACGCTCGGCACCGGCCTGCCCGCGGCCATCGCGGTGGCCAGGGAGCTCGAGGGGCGCGGCAAAAAGCTCGCGGGCATCCGTCTGGACTCGGGCGATCTCGCCAAGCTGAGCCGCGAGGCCCGCGCCATGCTCGACGCCGAGGGCCTCGAGGACGTGAAGATCGTCTGCTCCGGCGATCTCGACGAGCACGCCATCCGGGACCTGAAGCAAAGAGGGGCGCGCATCGACGGGTGGGGCGTGGGCACGAGGCTGGTCACGGCCGGCGGAGACCCGGCGCTCGCGGGCGTCTACAAGCTCGCCGCCGTGCGCACGAAGGACGGGCAGTGGGAGCCGCGCTCGAAGACCTCGGACGAGCCGCACAAGGCGACGCTGCCGGGCGTGAAGCAGGTGTGGAGGCTCTCGGGGCCGGACGGAGGCATGGTCGCCGACCTGATCGCGCTCGAGAGCGAGGACCCGGACCCCGGATCCATCCTGGGCACCCGGGTATCCGGCAAGGGCGGGATGGAGCTCATCCGCGGCGTGCACGCCGTCACGCCGCTGCTCGAACCCGTGATGAAGGGCGGCAAGATCCTCGGCGAGTCCGAGGACCTGATGACCGTCCGCGAGCGCGTGCAGATGCAGGTGGGGCGCCTCCCCGGGCCCGTCTCGCGCATCGACGAACCCGAGGAGCACCTCATGCTCGTCGGTCCGGATCTCCTCGATCTCACGCAGAGGCTCCGCGTGACCCACTCCTGATAGAACCGTCCGGTTGCGACCCCACTGACGAAGGTTTGTGTCCTCGAGAGGCTAAAGGAGCACATCGTGCGGAAAACCGATCCTGCTGCCACCGCGCCAGTCCTCGACACTGCCAGCATCAAGCAAGCTATTGGAAACGCAATGACATACTCATATCATGAACAGGTAAA
>JAFDER010000159.1 GCA_019310245.1 Deltaproteobacteria bacterium | reverse complement strand
GTCCCCGCACTGGTCGGTCGCCGGTGCGGCCGAGTGGGACTTGTGCCCGCAGGCGAGCAGGAAAGTCGACGCAGCGATCCAGACGAACGTCCTGAGCATGGGGAGAGCCTCCTGATCATGAAGAATGAAAGAAGAGGTGCCTCGCGTGACCTTCCTGTGCTCCCTGACCTCCTGCCCGAGCGCCTCGGCCGAGATCTCCCTGTCGAGGTAGCGCTCGCACGTGTCCCCCATGGCGTCCATGCGCGCCATCATGAGCTGGCCGATGCTTCGCTCGTCGTCCGGCCTGGTGGACAGGGGCTTCTCGAGGAAAGTGGGGTGCTTGCGCTGGATGGACAGCCAGAGATCCTGCAGGCCTCCGGCGTCCTGCGTGAGCTTCAGGATCTGGGGGATCTCGGGATCTCCTGCCAGCTCCGGCCTCTGCAGGATCGTCAGGAATCCCATGCCCGTGCTCCACCTCATGGCTCCCCTATAGCACATCGATCTCGGAGCGGGTATGGTTCGTTCCCGCCATGTCAAATCTCATCTGGGAGCCTCTCACCATCCGGGGCGTCACGTTCAAGAACCGCGTCTACATGTCCGCCCTGACGCTGGGATACTCGATGGACCGCAAGCTCAACGAGCGGTACCTGAGCTTCTGGGAGCGCAGGGCCGAGGGCGGCGTCGGCGCCATCGTCGTCGGGCCTGTGGGGATCGACTACATCGGTTCGGGGATGCTGCACGTGGGGCTGGACTCGGACGAGGTCGTCGAGGACTTCGCCGCGCTCGCAGACCGCCTCCACGCCCACGGGTGCAAGGTCATCGCCCAGCTGTTCCACGCGGGCCGCTATGCCATGGGCATCCTCATCGGCGGCCAGCAGCCCATCGGCCCCTCTCCCGTCACGTCGGGCTTCTCCAAGGAGACGCCCCGGGAGATGACCCTGGAGGACATCGAGAAGGTCCAGGCCGACTTCGCCGCCACGGCGCGGCGCGCGCGCGAGGCGGGGATCGACGGCGTGGAGATCCTCGGCAGCGCGGGCTACCTCATCAGCCAGTTCCTCTCCCCGGTCACGAACCTCAGGACGGACGAGTACGGAGGCACCTTCGAGGCGCGGACGCGCTTCGGCCGCGAGGTCGTCGAGAAGGTGCGCGCGGCCGCGGGCCCGGAGATGGTCGTGGGGATGCGCGTTGCCGGCAACGACTTCGTTCCCGAGTCGAACGACTCGCTGGCCAGCGCGGAGGCGTGCAAGGTGTTCGCCGGGGCCGGCGTGGACCTGTTCAACGTGACGGGCGGGTGGCACGAGACGCGGGTGCCGCAGCTGACGATGGAGGTCCCGCCCGCGGCCTTCACGTACCTCGCCCGCAACGTGCGCGACGCCACGGGCGTTCCCGTCGTGGCCTCGAACCGCCTCGGCGATCCGGCCGTGGCCGACGCGGTCCTTCGCGACGGCGCGGCAGATCTCGTGGGGATGGGACGGCCCCTGCTCGCCGATCCGGACTGGGTGCTCAAGGTGAGCGGCGGCCGCGAGGACGAGCTCGTCCCTTGCATCGCGTGCATGGAGGGGTGCATGGACAGGCTCGTCAACGGCCAGCCCGTGACCTGCACCATGAACCCGGACGCGGGCAGCGAGTCGGCGCCCGTGGAGGCGCCCGGCGCTTGCAGGCACGTGGTCGTGGTGGGCGGCGGCCCGGCCGGCCTGCAGGCCGCGCTCACCGCCGCGCGGGCCGGTCACCGCGTGGACCTGTACGAGGCCTCGCTGAGGCTCGGCGGACAGCTGGACCTGGCCGCGTCCGTGCCCGGACGCTCGGACCTCGACCGGATCGTGCCGTACTACGTCTCCGTGCTCCCCGGGGCCGGGGTCAGGATCCATCTCGGAGAAGGCCTCGACGCCGAGGCGATCATCTCGATGAAGCCCGACCACGTGATCGTGGCCAGTGGAGCCTCGCCGGGGACGAGCCCCATCCCGGGGAGCGACGGGCCGCTCGTTCACCAGGCGTGGGACGTCCTCTCCGGCGATCCGCCCCTGGGACGGCGCATCGCCGTTCTCGGCGGCGGCGCCGTGGGCCTTGACGTGGCCCTGTTCGAATCGACGAAGGGCACGCTGGATCCGGAGACGCTCGCGTTCCTGATGCTCCACCGCGCCGAGAGGGACGAGCGGCTCCACGAGCTCATAGAGAAGGGCGGCAAGGAGGTCGTGATCCTCGAGAAGCTGACCAAGGCCGGCCGCGACCTCGGCCGCTCGTCGCGGTGGGTGATCATGGTCGAGCTCGAGAAGAGGGGCGTCAAGGTGATGACCGGCACGAGCGTGACCGCCATCGGCGATGACGGGACGGTCTCGTTCGAGCGCAAGCTCGCCGACGGGACGATGAAGCAGGGCAGCATGACGTTCGACTCCGTGGTCGTGGCCCTGGGCGCCGCACCCGTGGACGTCATCTCCGGGAAGCTCGAGGAGGCGGGGATTGCCGTCAGCAGGGTGGGGGACTGCGTGAAACCCGCCCGCATCATCGACGCCATCCACAAGGCCCACGCGGCGGCACTCAAGATCTAGGGGACGCTGTCCTGGGGAATTTGATCGTATAATGTCAGGGACATCAGGGGAGGACTCCATGCGCTCCAAGCTGCTGACCGTTCTCGTCTCCAGCCTGCTCGCCTCCGGCTGCGGCACGGAATCGGGACCCGGATACGATGCTCCCGGCGACGTCACCCCGGACGGCGTGGACGCGGCCGGCGACGTCCCCTCGGACGTTCCGGGCGATGACGCGCCGCCCACGTGGGGAGTGAGGCTGCACGGCACCGTCTGGGGGCCTGGCAGGATGTTCCCGGTCTCCGGCGCCCTCGTGGCCGCCTTCGCCGCCAGGCAGGACGACATCTCCGAGATGCCCTACTGCGAGCCGTGCATCGATCTGCCGTCGGGCGTCCCCAACACGACGAGCAACCCCGACGGCACGTTCACCCTGCACGTGCCCGAGGGCATGGACTACTGGATCGTGGTCCAGAAGGGGCAGTTCCGCAGGATGCGCGAGTACGCGGCGCCGACCGAGGTGGGCGACGTGGACCTGCCCGTGGACATGACCACGCTGCCCAGCCTCAAGGACCAGCCCGCCGGAGACATGACCCCCAACATCGCCCTCGTCTACGGAGACTACGACGCCCTGCAGGACGTGCTGGGCAAGGCGGGAATCGGCGCGGTCGACGGCTCGTACAACTTCGTCTGGGGCAGCGAGGACGGCGTCTTCGACGTCTACGACAACTCCATGCCCGGCAGCGGGAGCGAGCATCACGGCGAGAACCTCGACAACCTCATCCTCAACCTCGCCCGGATGATGGAGTACCACATCATCTTCTTCGTGTGCTCCTACAACGCCAACTTCGACTTCATGGACAACACGACCGTGCAGAACAACATGCGCGACTACGTGCGGGCCGGCGGCAAGCTCTACGTCTCGGACTACGCCTACTACGTGGCCGACATGCCCTGGACCGAGTTCCTCTGGTTCGACGAGCCCCTCCACGGCGGATGCGTCGAGAACGCGTTCCCCGGCGGCTGCAACGGCGGGCCGCCGTTCGATGCGCCGTCACGTTCTCCCGAGGATGACCTCTCGGCGTGGCTGATCGCGGTGGACGACGAGGTGGCCGAGGGAGCGGGCGGCATGGCCGAGTTCGAGACGCTCGAGAACTGGGACAACATCGGGGAGATCTTCGAGAGCTACGTGGGCGACGACATCGACGGCATGCCCGTGCGCATGTTTCCCAGGGTCTGGGTCGAGGGGATCTGGAACTACGATCTCGAGGACGTACCCTCGGGCTGGGACTACGAGACGTACCACCCCTTCACGGTGAGCTGGCCGTACGGGTGCGGGCGCGTGCTCTTCACGACCTACCACACCGTCGGGGACACGTCGGGCGGCAAGCACCCCGGCTTCCTCACGCAGGAGCTGATCCTCTGGTACCTCATCATGGAGCTGCAGGTCTGCCAGGAGACCGTCCTCATCTGATATGCACATCCGTGTGACGACAATCCGGAGAAAGACATGAGCGCATCCAGATCGATCATCACCATCCTGGTCCTCGTCGTCCCGCTCGCCGGAGGCTGCAGGTGCCGCACCGGCATGGGAGAGGATCACGCCTCCCTCGCCGGGGCCTCCCGGATGGCGCGCAGCTTCTGGCTGGACGTGCTGAGGGGAGACCTCGGCTCGGCCGAGAAGCACCTCGCCACCGGCGAGGAGATCCGGGCCGCGCTCGAGGGCTGGGGCCGCGTCATGAACGAGCCCTTCGACGAGGCGACCCTCCAGAAGGAGGTGGATGCGACGTACGCGAGGCTCCAGGCCCGCTGGGCGGGGATCAAGAGCGGCAAGGAGCCGCTCCCGGACGGACTCGACGCCGAGGGCATCATGAAGGCCGACACCCTCGTGGGCAACAAGTTGTTCATCGGTCCGTCCGTGTCGTACATCCAGAGGCTCACCCTCACCGGGCCGGGCGTTGATCCCGCGAAGGCCCGCGTGGCGGGGGCCGTGCGGGTGGGAGACGGCGAGTGGAAGATCCTCTGGCTTCCATGATCTCGTAAGGAGAGGAGGAGACATGCCGGTCGTGACATTGCAGGTGCTGGGGACATTGAGCGACGAGCAGAAGCGAGAGCTGTCGCGGAGGTTCACCGAGGACCTGCGCGAGGTGGCCGGAAAGCCGCCCGAGTACACCTACGTCATCATCCACGAGGTGGAACGCACGAACTGGGCCCACAAGGGCGTGCTCTTCTCCGACAAGTAGGCCGGAGCGGCTTCTCCCCAGTTCCTGTCCGGTGTATCCTGTATTCATGCCACAGTCCCGGACTACCGTCGCCTCGTTCGCGGCGGCGATGCTGCTCGCGGCGGGCCCCGTGGACGGACAGGTCCTGACCCGTGGGCCGTACCTGCAGAACGTGACGCAGAGCAGCGTCGTCGTGCGCTTCGATCTGGATGCGGCGGCGCCGATGGAGGTCCACTTCGGACCCACCGACGGCTACGGCTCCATCGCGGACGCCGGCACGGCCTCGAGCTTCGAGGTCCTGCTCGACGGGTTCTTTCCGGGTGACGAGGTCCACTACGCGCTGGTCTCCGGCGGGACGACCCTGGCCGGCGACTTCTCCTTCACGACGAGCCCGCCGCCGCGGGCGCCGCTCAGGCTGCTCGTCCTGGGCGACACGCGGTCGAACCACGCCGACCACGCCGAGGTCATATCAGCGGCTGTGGACGAGAACCCGCACGTGTGCGTGCACACGGGGGATCTGGTCTCGTCCGGAGAGGTGGCGGACGACTGGGTCCACTTCTTCGACGCCGAGGCGGCGCTTCTCGCCGAGGTGCCGCAGTTCGCCGTCATCGGCAATCACGAGGAGGACGGAGGGCACGTCAACCTGTTCACGGAGTACCTGACGCTCCCGCGCAACTCTCCGGCGCCGGAGCACTACTACTCGGTGAACTACGGCAACGTCCACATCGTCGTCCTCGACGGCCACGTGAACGTGGACGCCGACTGGGTCTGCATCCTGCGCATCGCCTGGTGGGAGTCGTGCTTCACCGTGGCGCAGGTGGACTGGCTGACGGCCGACCTCGCCGCCGCCAGGGCCAATCCCGACATCGATCACATCTTCGTGTTCAATCACCAGGGTCCCTACTCCTCCAAGTCGGGCCGTACGGGCATGAAGCAGATGCGCGACCTCATGCCTCTGTTCGCGGACAGCGGCGTCTCCTTCGTGATCTCGGGCCACGACCACTACTACGAGCGCGGCTACTCCGGAAACGGCATCCCCTACATCATCACGGCCGGCGGCGGCGCTCCCCTCTACGACATCGGTGCGCCGAGCGCCGCGCCCCACACGGTGGTCCACAACGAGTCGACGCTCCACTACACGCTGTTCGACATCGACCACCTGATCGTTACCCTGGTTGCCTACAGGATCGACGGCACCGTGCTCGACACGTACACCTTCATCTCCGAGCCGCGCGCCTGCACCGACCCCGCCACGGACTGCGGCACCCTCCCCCCGGACTGTGCCGCTGGCGAGTGGGTGTGCGAGGGGGGCCTCTGCCAGATGGCCTCCTGCGACGCCGTGCCGGAGCCCGACGATGCGCCGGAGCCCGTACCGGAGGCGTCGGGCGAGGATTCCCCGGAGCCCGCACCCGACGAGGGCGCCGTCGACGGGTTCGTGGACACCGGCCCGGACCCCGACGCGGAGAGCGACGCGCCCGGCGTCGACCCCGCCGAGCCGTCCTCGTGCGGCTGCCGGATGGTTACCTAGGGAACGGGATCAGGGCATCGTGTACTCGATCACGATGGAGTAGACTCTGAGCGAGCCGCTCGGCCTGTACGTCCAGAGGCCGACCTTGTAGCGGTAGCCCAGGTTGTCCACGGTGTGCGAGTCCGTGGTGGAGAAGATGTTCACCGAGGTGTTGCCGCCGATGAAGGCGATGCCGCTCGTCTGCCAGGTCATGCCATACGACGAGGAGACGGTGTTGGGTGCGAAGCTCGTGTGGGCCTGCCGGTAGATCGCGGCCTCGAAGTAGCCCGTGAGGGCAGTATCTGCCCCGTGGACGTTCACCTCGTCGATCACCGCGCCGTGCGGGAGCATGACGGGGCAGTCCCACGTCTCGAGGGTGGCGCCTCCGTAAAGGGCACACGGGAAGCTGCTGCCGCCCTCGGTGCGGACCGTGCCTCCACCGCCGCACATCCCGCCGTTGCCCGTCTCGCCCTTGACCACGTTGTGGCACTGCTCGGCCGAGATGGTCATGACCTGGGGGCCCCCGCCGGAGCCGCCCGTGGTCTGGCAGGTGACCAACCCCGTGGAGCCGATCACCCGGATCGCGCTACCAACCGCGCACGTGCCGGTGACGCGCCTCTGCAGGTAGGTGGTGTCCGCGTTGACGGTCACGGTGCCGGTCGAGCCTCCGCCCGTGAGCCCCGTGCCCGCCGTGACGCCCGTGATGTCGCCCGTGTACACGCTCTGGCAGGTGACCGTACCGGTGGAGGAGATGATCCGGATGGCGGAGTTGACGCCGCACGTGCCGGTGACGCGCCTCTGCAGGTAGGTGGTGTCCGCGTTGACGGTCACGGTGCCGCTCGAGCCTCCGCCCGTGAGACCCGTGCCCGCCGTGACGCCCGTGATGTCGCCCGTGTACACGCTCTGGCAGGTGACCGTCCCGGTGGAGGAGATGATCCGGATGGCGGTGTTCACGCCGCACGTGCCGGTGACGCGCCTCTGCAGGTAGGCCGTGTCCGCGTTGATGGTCACGCTGCCCGTCGAGCCTCCGCCCGTCAGCCCCGTCCCGGCGAGCACGTCGGTGATGTCTCCACTCCCGCCGGTGGTGGCGCAGGAGACCGTACCGTCCCCGTTGATCGCGCTGATCGCGGTTCCCGAGGAGCACGTTCCCGTGACGCGGCGCTGGAGGTAGGCCGTGTCGGCGCTGAGCGTCACGGCGCCGGTCGCGCCGCCTCCGATGAGGCCCGTCCCCGAGGTCACCCCCGTGATGTCGCCCGTGTACACGGTCTGGCAGGTGACCGTCCCGGTCGAGTCGATCACCCGGATGGCGGAGTTCGTGCCGCACGTGCCGGACACCCGGCCTGGACGGCCGTCGCGTCCACCGAGAACGTCGTGCCCGTCAGGCTCAGGCCCGACCCCGCCGAGTACGACGTGCCCGTGTCCTCGTCCGGACTGCAGACCAGGGTCCCGGACGTGTCCACACCGGAGACCTTCTGCGTGCCCGTGCACGTCTGGGAACCGATGACCACGCCCGCGGGGAGCGTGGAGGGCGAGAGCGTGCCGGTCAGGTCCGAGAAGTCATGGTCGTGATCGGGCACGTTCCCGCAGTACTCGGCATAGCCGGCGAACGGGGTCGTCGCGATGTACACGCGCGGCATCTCCGTGTCACCCTCGATCTGGATGCCGAGCCACAGATCGGTGTTGTCGCGGAAGACGGACAGGTCGAGCGCCGTGACCTCGCCCATGTACGTGGTGAAGAAGCCGTCGTCCACGAGCACGCTCGCGGTCTCGGTCCACAGAGGCGTGCCGCCGATGTCGGACGCGTAGATCGAGAAGGTGGCCGTGACCTCGGCGTCGATGGGCGCCCCGGCGTCATCGTACATCACCCCCTGGATGGGAATGTACGAGGGCGCGGCCCCGTGCGCCGCCCCGGATGC
>JAFDER010000601.1 GCA_019310245.1 Deltaproteobacteria bacterium | reverse complement strand
CGCGCGCTCGCCACGGGGCGCGTGGACTACTCGCAGATCTGGTCGACCCTCGGCAGGGAGCTGATCGTCGGCACGCTCCTGGGGTTCCTCTACGGTGCCCTCCTGGGCGCCTTCGGGTTCCTGAGTTTCATGAACTCACCCACCGTCAACGCCATCGCGCTGGGTGGCGTGATCTCTGCGAGCCTCCTGGCGTCCATGCTGCTCTCGGTCATCGTCTCCACCCTCCTGCCCTTCATCCTCCAGCGCCTCAGGCTGGATCCCGCCGTCGTCACGGCACCCTTCGTCACGACTGTCACGGACGTGTTCGGCATCCTCCTCTATCTCGCGGTGGCGACGGCGTTCCTGCTCTGATCAGAGGGCGGCCCTGATCGGGCGTTCGAGGCGCGGCTCCATCCCGTAGCGCATCACGGTCTCGCCGAGCCATTCCTCACCCGTCCCGGGACAGTCGGAGTTGTGGTGCAGTCCCCTGCTCTCGCGCCTGAAGATGGCCGATTCGATGATCAGGCCCGAGATCGTGGCGATGTTGCGAAGCTCGAGCAGATCGCTCGTCACGTGGTAGTTCCAGTAGTACTCGCGGATCTCCTCCTCGACGAGACGGAGCCGTCGGCGCGCGCGGTCGAGCCGCTGGTCGGTGCGAACGATCCCGACGTAGTTCCACATGAACCGCCGGATCTCGTCCCAGTCCTGCGTCACGACGACCGACTCGTCGGAATGCGTGGCGGAGCCGGGATCCCAGGTCGGTACCGAGACGGCACCCATCTCCAGCTCGTCCAGCATGCTCATCGCATTCAGTGCAGAGCGGTGCGAGAACACGAGGCCCTCGAGCAGCGAGT
Source organism: Deltaproteobacteria bacterium (assembly GCA_019310245.1). Lineage (GTDB taxonomy): Bacteria > Myxococcota_A > Polyangia > DRWM01 > DRWM01 > JAFDER01. The sequence continues at coordinate 1,451 of JAFDER010000601.1, read as the reverse complement.
TGGATGCGAGCCTGTTCGCACCATGCAACCCGCTGCAGGTGCACTCTCCCACCGCCCACAGACCGCGCAGCGTGGTGCGGCCGTGCTCATCCGTCATGAGGCCACCGCAATGGTAATGTGCCGCTGGCACGACCGGGATCGGCTCGCGCGTGATGTCCACCCCGAAGCGCAGGCACTGCTCGTAGATGAAGGGGAAGCGCCGGCGCACGAAGGCATCATCCTGACCACTGATGTCCAGGTTCACGTGGTCGTCACCAATCCTCTTGAGCTCGGAGTCGATGGCACGGGCCACGATGTCGCGGGGCGCCAGATCACGGTCCTCGTGGTAGCGCTCCATGAAGGCCTTGCCATCGAGAGTCCGGAGCACGGCCCCCTCGCCCCTCAAGGCCTCGGATATGAGGAAGCTCTTTGCCCTGGGGTGATAGAGACAGGTCGGGTGGAACTGGAAGAACTCCATGTTGGCCACGAGCGCACCCGCCCTGTAGCCCATGGCCACGCCGTCACCCGAGGCAACGTCCGGGTTGGACGTGTAGAGATAGACCTTGCCGGCCCCGCCAGTTGCCACCAGGGTGCTGGCCGCGAGGTACGTGTGAACGAGCCCTGTCTCCACATCGAGCGCATAGCATCCCACGCACCGCTCCTCGCCACCGAACTTCGACGGCACGATGAGATCGATGCCCATCGTCCCGTCGACGACCCTGATGGCCGGGTTCTCTCGCACCCTGGCCATGAGCACGTCCATGACGCTCCGACCCGTGGTGTCGGCCACGTGAGCGATGCGCCTCGTGCTGTGGCCGCCCTCGCGTCCGAGGTCCAGCCCGCCCCCTTCCTCCTCGTTCCTGTGGCTGAAGACCACCCCGAGCCGCTCGAGCTCCCTCACCCTCTCGGGGCCCTCGGTCACCGTGACGCGCACGATGTCCTCCCGACACAGGCCGGCGCCGGCCTTCAGCGTGTCCTGAACGTGGCTCTCGACCGAATCCCTCTCTCCGAGCACGGCCGCGATCCCACCCTGGGCCACGGCGCTTGCGCTGTCCCCGATGCCCCTCTTCGTCAGGACGGTGACGGGGCCCTCGCGCGACGCCTCGAGGGCAAAGCTCAGGCCGGCAATGCCGCTGCCGATGACGAGGAACTTGGAGCTGTGGGTGGTCCCGGCTGCCATTTCTTGCTCCGGATCAAGTATTTCCTATAAAATACGAACTGTGAAACGTCGATACTGTCTCATCATCGCATGTGTCTCTGCCCTCCTCGTCATCGAGGGCGCAGCGCAGGCGGACATCTACACGTTCACGGATGAAAACGGCGTCGTCCACTTCACCAACATCAAACCCTCGAGCAAGAAGAAGTTCAAGGTTTACCTGGAAACCCCGAACAAGCGCAAGGTAAAGAAGGGCGTCGTCCACGTCCCGGCCAAGGACAAGAGTCCGGAGCGGTACCACCGATACGATGCACAC
>JAFDER010000158.1 GCA_019310245.1 Deltaproteobacteria bacterium | reverse complement strand
AGCCCGCGCCGTCAGCCCAGCCTGCGGCCCCGCAACCCGCGCCGTCAGCCCAGCCCGCGGCGCCTGCGCCCCAGCCTGCCGCTCCTGCCGCGCAGCCCGATCCCGCGGCGCCGCTGCCCGGGATGCCCGACCAGCCGCTGAGCAAGAACGGCTACGCACCGACCATGATGGCCTACTCGGCTCCGCCTTCAGATCAGGCGGCCGCCCCGCTTCCTGCTGCGGGTCAGCCTCCTGCCGAGCCGCAGCAGCCCGCGCCGGGCGCCGCGCCCACGGGCCCGATCCCGGAGCCCTTCACGCAGGCCTCCGACGCCGGTCCCGTCATGGACCAGGCTGCGGCCGAGCTCGGAGCCGCCTTCGACCAGGCGGCGGCCCAGGCTGGCCCCTCGCTGAACCAGGCGGCCGCGGATGCCGGCCCTGCACTGGACCAGGCCGCAGGCGAGCTCAACAAGGGGTTCGGTGCGCTCGGCGCCGCCGCGTCGGACGCTGCCGCCGACTTCGACAAACCCAAGAAGAAGAAGAGCCCGCTCATCTACGTGGGCGTTGGCTGCGCCGTCCTGTTCCTGCTCGCCCTCCTGGGCGGCGGTGCGTGCACCATCCTCAGGATGTTCGTCTTCTAGCAGCCCCCCAGATCATCTTCGCAACAGCCGCTTCAGTTCGAGATCATTGCAAGCCCACGTGCATCCGTGCAGTACGAGCGCGGCCCTTCGACGGGCTCAGCACAACGGGAAGAGGGTGAAACTGCAATAGGGCAGCGGAGTCAGAGGGGGAGCTTCCTGTTGACCGCCTTCGCGAGCGCGGCAACGTCCTCGTCGTCGCTGCGCGAGGCGAGCTTGCGCACCCGCCCCCTGAGCAGGTTCGCGTGCTTCGGGATGTTGCCGTCGAGGTAGGAGGAGATCTTCTCCAGCGCATCGCGCTGCACGTCCTCGTCCGGATGGTCGAGGGCCTGGGTCAGGATCTCGATGTCGTCGGGAAGCTTCCAGTTCGCGAGGAACTCGTCGAGCAGGCGAGTCAGGGTCCCCGTGGACGAGGCCTCGCGGATCTGTCTCAGGAGCTTCTGCCTCTCCGGCGGTCCCTTGCTGTCCTTCTTCGCGCCCTCCTGCGTCGGAGCCTTCTTCAAGACCTCCTTGACCATGCTGGAGGCCTCGCCGCTGTCGAACAGGCTGTTCAGATCCTGCTTGTAGCGGTGGTAGCCCGTCGTGACCTTGCGTTCGTCGAGCTTGCTGCTCCGCGCGCCCGCACCCGAGCCGGACCTCTTGTCCTTGCGCCGGTCGAGCTCCTTCCAGGAAGGTCGGTCGTATCGATCCCTGTCGCCACGATCAGACATCACGTGCTCCGCCCGGTCTCAGAAGAACCCGCCCGCCAGGCCGAGCTGGGCGCCCCTCACGATCCCCGTGCCGTCGGTCCCCGGGAGCAGGGAGACGGAGGGGATGCCGAAGGCCCATCCCGACGTGTCGTGGGCCAGGAGGAAGGGCAGGGGAGAGAGCCCCTTCTCGACCTTCTTCTCGTCGAGCTTCTTGGTCAGCAGGGAGCCGAGGACCAGGCCGAGCGCGCCGAAGCTGACGACCATCGCCCCGTAGCCCTTCCAGTGCTTGTCCTCGATGTGCTTGGGCACGAGCACCACGGGCAGCCCGACGGTGGCTCCCACCAGGGCGCCGAGGTAGCCGGCCAGGTTGATGAACCCGAGCCTCTTGGGCGAGACGTCGAGGAAGATCGACGCGACGATGCCTCCCGCAAGACCCACGTCCAATCCCACGACGGCGGCGATCATCCAGTGCTCGAGCTTGCCGGGCAGGTCCGGGATCGCGAGCCACGCCAGCCCCACCGACAGCATGCTTCCCCAGTTGGCAAAGGTGCTGACAAGAGCCGCATCCCCGCGGCTCGGGTCCGTGAGGGCCACTGCAAGGATGCCTCCCACAAGTCCAACGCCACCTCCGACGATGGAGCCGATCAGGATCGGCCTGTAGGGATTGTCTGCAGTCACCAGACCCGCGGCGAGAGGGATGAGCGTCCCGTTCATCATTCCAAAGCCCAGGCAGGCGTCGAACATGGCCGCATCGCCCTTGGTGACCTTGAGCTTCCATGTGATGAGCAGGCTCACGGCGAGCGCCGTCCCGCCGCCGAGCAGCAGGGCCGGCGGGTACCAGTACCACTCCTTGACCTCTGCCGCGTACATGATCGTGAAGGTCATCATCATCGCGTACATGGTGGCGGAGATGGACAGCTCGAGCCGGCCGCTCTGGTCCTTCGGGGCCTCGGGCTCGTCCTCCTCCTCCTCGCCTTCTTCTTCCTGGTCGTCCTGTCCGTCCTCCTGCCCGCCGACGTCGCCTCCGGGCGGGATAGGCGCCGGTCCGGGCTCCGGATCGGACTCGGGCCCTCCTCCCGGCGGCAGGGGCGGCGGCAAGACGTCTGGCTGGTCGGGCTCCACGGGCTCGGGCGGCGGCGGGGCCGGCACGGGGGCTGCCGGTTCAGGCAGGACGATGGACAGGAGCTTGACGACCCGGGACAGGACGCCGCTCGGTGCCGTCTTTACTGCCGCCTGCTCGTTCGTGCCGGCCGCCACGTCGTAGGCGAGCATCTGGATCACCACCTCCTCGCCGTCCTTCACGAGGTGGGTGGAGATGACCTGATCCGCGCCCACCGCCTTGCCCACGGCGATCGCGTCCGCCGGAGTGGAGCAGCCGGCGCTCGCGCACTTCTGCGACGCGGCGCTCGAGACCGCCTGCTCGGGCACGGTGGAGAAGCCGAGCTTGCCCACCTTGTCGTTCAGGGTCGACGTCACGATCGAGAGCGTGACGGAGTCCACCCCCTCGCCCGTGGCCGGGAGCACCGCAGCGAGAGGCTCCTCGGCCCCGGCCGTCCGGGGGGTGAGGATGTGCAAGAGCAGGGGAATCGCCAGGGCGAGTCTGGTCATCGTCATCTACCTTTTTCCTTGGCCCCTTCCCGTCCCTGATCTTGATCATAGTCGCACGGCGATTGAGGGGCAAGAAGTGGCGGCCGCCGGCGCGCTCGCGCGTACGACCACGCAACCCTACCGTTTGCAAGCAGTCCGGGTGCGGCACGCCGGATGCATCACCGGCATGAAGGGGCAGGACTAATGCGCACCGAGACGACGGCAGGCAAGGGGGTCTGGGAGCATGTGCTCCACAGGGCCAGGATCCGGGGGTTCGACGGCCTGGGGGACGCAGAGCTGCTGGCGTTCCTCGTCGGTCCCGGCCGCGACGCCGGCGAGCAGCTGCTCCGGTCGGCAGGCGGGATCCGGGGGCTCGCCGATGCCTCGGTGCGCGAGCTGTCCAGGGCTCCGGGCGTGGGCGAGGCCCGGGCCCTGAGGGTGCTCGCGGGGATCGAGCTCGGCCGCAGGGCGGCCGTGGAGGCGGCCGACGACGGGGCGCCCATCCGGTCCAGCGCCGACATCCACGCCAGGCTGGCGCCGCGGATCGCGCCGCTCTCCCGCGAGGTGTTCGTCGCGCTGGGCCTCGACGTGAGGGGACGCGTCCAGGAGGAGCTCCGCGTGGCCGAGGGCGGGCTGGACGAGTGCGTCGTCAGCCCGAGGGACGTGTTCAGGCCGCTCGTTCGCTGCGGCGCCGCCTCCTGCATCATCGTACACAACCATCCCTCGGGCACGCCCCGGCCAAGCGCGCAGGACAGGCTGCTCACGCTGAGGATGGTGGAGGCAGGGAGGCTGCTCGGGCTGCGGGTCCTCGATCACGTGATCGTGGCCGCGTCCGGCTGGTACTCCTTCCGTGACGAGGGGATCATCTGACGGGAGGCGTCTCGGGCTCCTCGAGCTCCCAGGAGATCTCCTGCTCCGGTCCCTCGTCGGGCGCCTCGCCGCTGTCGGGATCGTCCGCGGCGTACTCGAGAACCGTTCCGCGCGACGGAAAGAGCTCCTCGATGTTCTCGTGCACCAGGGCCTCGCGCAGCACCTCGTCGACGTGGTCCACGATCACGATGCGCATGCCCTGCAGGACGTTCCTCTGGACCTCCTTGAGGTCCTTGCGGTTGTCCCTCGGCAGGATGACGAAGGGAATGTGCTCGCGCGAGGCGGCCAGGATCTTGTCCTTCACGCCTCCGATGGGCAGGACGCGGCCCCGGAGGGTGATCTCGCCGGTCATGGCGACGCGGTGCGAGATCGGCGTCTTGAGCAGGGCGGAGACCAGGCAGGCTGCGATCGTGATCCCCGCGCTGGGGCCGTCCTTGGGCACGGCCCCCTCCGGCAGGTGGATGTGGATGTCGTGGCTCGTGTGGAAGGCGGGATCGATGCCCAGCCTTTCGGCCCTGCTCCTGACGTAGCTCAGGGCGGCCTGCGCCGACTCCTGCATCACGTCTCCGAGCTTGCCCGTGAGCAGGAGCTTGCCCTTGCCAGGGATCACGGCGACCTCCACGGCGAGGATCTCGCCGCCGTGCCTCGTGACGGCGAGGCCCCAGGCCAGGCCCACCTGATCGCGCTTCTCGGGCCTGTGGCGGTGGAACCTGGGCACTCCGAGCAGCTCCGTGACCATGTCCCTGCCCACCTGCACGGGAGGCGGATCGTCCTGCCTCTCCTCCTCGAGGATCCTGCGCGTGATCTTGCGCATCACGCTGCCGATCTCCCTCTCGAGATTGCGCACGCCGGGCTCTCGCGTGTACTGATCGAGGATGATCTTCACGGCATCGTCGCGTATGTCGACCGGGATGTTCTCGAGCCCCGCCTGCTTCTTCTGCTTCGGCACGAGGAACCGCTTGGCGATCTGCATCTTCTCCTCGTCCGTGTAGCCCGGCAGCTCGATGAGCTCCATCCGGTCGAGGAGCGGGATCGGGATGTCCTCGAGCGTGTTCGCCGTGGTGATGAACATCACCTTTGACAGGTCGTAGTCCACGTCCAGGAAGTGGTCGTTGAAGGCGTTGTTCTGCTCGGGATCCAGGACCTCGAGGAGCGCCGAGGCGGGATCGCCGCGGAAGTCCACGGTCATCTTGTCCACCTCGTCGAGGAGGAACACGGGGTCGGAGACGCCGGCGCGCTTCATCCCGTGGATGATCCTGCCCGGGAAGGCGCCGATGTAGGTCCTGCGGTGCCCGCGGATCTCGGCCTCATCCCTCACCCCGCCCAGGCTCACCCGCGTGAACCTGCGTCCGCAGGCCCGCGCCACGCTCCGACCCATCGACGTCTTGCCCACGCCCGGCGGGCCGACGAGGCACAGGATGGGGCCCCTGTTCTCGCCGGAGAGCTGCTGGACCGCGATGTACTCGATGATGCGGTCCTTGACCTTGCGCAGGCCGTAGTGATCCTCGTCGAGGATCTCCTGGGCCTTGACGAGGGAGACGTGCTCCTGCGTGGGCTCCTGCCAGGGGATGGACAGGATCCAGTCGAGCCAGTTGCGCACGACCGCCGACTCGGCACTCATCGGGCTCATGAGCTTGAGCTTGCGCAGCTCGCGATCGCTCTTGGTCCTGGCCTCCTCGCTCAGGGCCTTGGCGGCGATCTTCTCGTTGAGCTCCTTGATCTCGGCCTGGAACTCGTCCCCCTCGCCGAGCTCCTTGTTGATCATCTGCTTCTGGACGTTGAGGTAGTACTCCTTCTGGTCCCGGTCCATCTGCTTGCGGATCCTGGACCTGAGCCTCCTCTGGATCTGGAGGATCTCGATCTCCGAGGCGATGAGCTTGAGCACCGTGTCGAGCCGCTCCACGGGATCGAGCTGCTCGAGCAGTCCCTGCCGTTCGGCGAGCTTGGCCGATCCGAGGCTGCCGGCCGCCATGTCCGAGATCGCGCCCGGATCGTCGATGTTGTGCAGCGCGGACGCCATGCCCGCGTCGATCTTCTTGTTGAGCCGCGCGTATTCCTCGAAGCTCGAGCGGACGGTGCGAACGAGGGCCTCGGCCCTGACCTTGTCGTGGGGGACGTCCTGGCAGATGTCCGCGCGGACCATGAAGCAGCCGCGCCGCTTGTGGAACTTGGCGATGCGCGCCCTGGACACGCCCTGGACCTTCAGCCGGATCGTCTCGTTCGGGTAGCGCAGGACCTGGGCGAGCGTGGCAACAGTGCCGAGCCGGTGGATGTCGGCCTCGGTCGGGTCGTTGACCGACGCCTTGCGCTGGGCCGCCAGGAAGATGAGCTTGCCGGAGCTCAGCGCCTCCTCAACGGCCTTCATGGATTTCTCGCGCCCCACGAACAGGGTGACTGCCTGGGAGGGAAAGACCACGATGTCCCGCAGGGGCAGGAGGGGCAGGGAGAGCTTCTTCGTCATGGTCGATCCGTCCGGTTCACGCGCCATGTTCTTCCTCTTGGGGGCTCGGTCTGTCTGGTTGGACCGAGGTGGGGCCGGCGCCCTTGGTCGGCTCAGGAGGCCTTCTCCTTCTTGTAGACGATCAAGGGCGACTTTTTCTTCTCGATGACGTCCTCGTCGATGACGACCTCTGCGGGCTTGTCGAGGCTGGGGATGTCGTACATCACGTCGAGCATGGCCGATTCCATGATCGCCCTGAGGCCTCTCGCGCCACCCTCACGCTTGAGAGCCAGGCTGGCGACCTTATTGATGGCGCCGTCGGTCAGCGTGAGGTCCACGCCGTCCATCTCCAGGAGCTTCGTGTACTGGCGCAACAGGGAGTTGCGGGGCTTGACGAGGATCTCCACCAGGGCTTCCTCGTCCAGCTCGTGGATCGGCGCCACGATGGGCATGCGGCCCACGAACTCCGGGATGAGTCCGAACTTGATGAGGTCCTCGGGCTGCACCTCGGCGAAGAGCTCGCCCAGGTTCTTCTTCGCGCGGGTCTTGACATCGGCCCCGAAGCCGAGGTTCTTGATCCCGATCCTGTTCTCGATGATCGAGTCGAGGCCCATGAATGCCCCGCCGCAGATGAACAGGATGTTCGTCGTGTCGATGCGGATGAAGTCCTGCTGGGGGTGCTTGCGCCCGCCCTTGGGAGGCACGTTCGCCACCGTGCCCTCGATGATCTTGAGCAGGGCCTGCTGGACGCCCTCGCCGGACACGTCCCGCGTGATCGAGGGGTTCTCGCTCTTGCGGCCGATCTTGTCGATCTCGTCGATGTAGACGATGCCCTTCTGCGTGCGCTCGACGTCGTAGTCCGCGTTCTGCAGGAGCTGGACGATGATGTTCTCCACGTCCTCGCCCACGTAGCCGGCCTCGGTCAGGGTCGTGGCGTCGGCCAGGGCGAAGGGAACGTCCAGGATCCGGGCTAGCGTCTGCGCCAGGAGCGTCTTGCCGCAGCCGGTGGGGCCCATGAGCAGGATGTTGGACTTCGCGATCTCCACGTCGTCCTTGAGCCCCGTGTGCTCGATCCTCTTGTAGTGGTTGTACACGGCGACCGAGAGGATCTTCTTGGCGGATTCCTGCCCGATGACGTACTCATCGACGGTTTTCTTGACGTCGGCCGGCTTGGGAAGCGGCGGCCGTGACTCCTTGGGCTCCTCGCGCTCGATCTCCTCGGCGATGATGTCGTTGCACAGGGCGACGCACTCGTTGCATATGTACACGCCCGGTCCGGCGATGAGCTTCGCCACGTCGCTCTGGCTCTTCCCGCAGAAGCTGCAGGTCAGGACTGTGCGTCCGCTGTTTCCACGTTTGGGCAAGATGTCGTCCT
>JAFDER010000600.1 GCA_019310245.1 Deltaproteobacteria bacterium | reverse complement strand
CTCCAGCTCATCGACGGGTGCAAGAAGTCGGTGAAGATCCCGGTGATCGCGAGCCTGAACGCCTCCCGTCCCGGCACGTGGACGAAATTCGCCGCCCAGGTCGAGGCAGCAGGCGCCGACGCCATCGAGCTGAACATCTACGTCATGCCCATGGACCCCGCGAGGCCCTCCGAGGACATCGAGCAGACCTACTTCGACATCCTCGAGTCCGTCCTCGAGCAGGTGAAGATCCCGGTGGCGGTCAAGATAGGCCCCTTCTTCTCCAACATCTCGCGCATGGTGCTCGAGCTCGACCGGCGCGGAGCAGCCGGCATCGTGATGTTCAACAGGTTCTTCCAGCCCGATCTGGACATCGAGAAGATGAAGAACCGGATGAAGGTCACGCTGAGCGAGCCGCACGAGATGCAGCTGCCCCTGCGGTGGATCGCGCCCCTGTCCGACGACACGAAGTGCGACCTGTGCGCGTCCACGGGCGTGCACGACTTCAGGGGGGCGCTCAAGCAGATCCTGGCCGGCGCCTCGGCCGTCCAGCTCTGCTCGGCCCTGTACCGCAACAAGCGCACCTACATCGGCAAGGTGGCCAGCGAGATGAACGCGTGGGGACGAGAAGAACCTCGAGTCCGTCAAGGCCATCCGCGGACGCCTCAACGAGGCGAAGAACCCCAATCCCGAGCAGCTCGCCCGGTCTCAGTACATCAAGGCTCTGGTGGGGGTGGACTGACCGGCAGGAGGGCTACTCGCTCTTCTTTCCCTTCTTCTTTCCCTTCTTCTCGCCCTTGCCCTTCTTCTTCTTGCCCTTCTTGCCGCCCTCGTCCTCGACCTCGGCCATCGCGGCCTCGAGCTTCTCGGCCCTCTTCTTCAGGCCCTCGGAGTAGTCGAGGAGCAGCCGGCCGCCCTCCTCGGTGAGCTTCACGGCCGTCACGAACGGCTTGCCGGGCTCTTCACCTTTCTTCTCGGGCTTGAAGTGACCGAGGGTCACGGTCATGGCCTCGTAGTCGATGCTCTCGATCTCCACCTTCGCGACCTTGCCCGTCACGTACTTCATGTACTTCTTCATGTTGGGCTTCTTCTTGCCCCCCATCTTCTTGGGAAGCAGGCCCAGCACCTTCACGGCCAGCTCGGCCATCTCCGCCGTGATGGTCGCCTCGAACGCCTCCGCGTCCCCGTCCGCCAGCGCGGTGTTGTGATCCGCGATGAGCGCCTCCACCTTGGCCTTGATCGCGGCCTCCTTCTCGAGCCGCTCCTCCTTGGCCTCGAGGGCGTCCTCCAGGTCGGCGATGGACTTCTCGAGCACCGGAGCATGGTCGATGCGCAGCGCGTCATCCGTCTCGACGAAGTTGATCTCGCTCTCCCACTGCACCTCGCCCTCGATGGTGCCCACCACCACGGCGTGGCCCGTTTCCAGGTCGACGGACTTGATCGAGTAGACGATCTTGTAGTCCTGCTGCTGCTTGAGGAAGGCCATGTCGTCGACGGGATCCTCGATGCCCCGGAGCTCGGCCTCCAGCTTCGCCCTCTGCATGAACAGGTCGTAGGTCTCCTCGGTCAGGGCCTCGTGCACGTAATCGGGCTTGAGCTCCCAGATCGCCTCGTTGAACGTCTGGATCGCCGCATGGTACGGCGCCTCGGCCTCGGCCCGCTCCTGCGCCAGCTCCTCGGCCGTGGGTCCCTGACCGGGATCCTCCACGGGAGGCGGAGGCCCGCATGCCGTCATGGCCGTCACCAGCACCGCTACCATTGCCGTGAAGAGGATCTTCCTCATCGCTTCCTCCTTGGTCAAACTGGGCAAACCCTATACAATCCCCCCTGCCCCGTCAATCATCGCCCGATTGACAACAACCGATCCTCTCTTCATGCTCATACCAAAGATGAAGCCCGCGCTCACAGCCCTGACCGCCGCGCTCCTCATCGCCTGCGGCCCGTCCTCCGACCCCGAGGACGCCTCCACCGACGAGCCCTCGGATCTCGTGGACCAGGACCGCTTCGATGCCACGGACCCCGGCCCGGAGCCGGTGGACATCATCCGCGAGGAGGCCGACCCGCCGCTCGGCATCTGCGGGGTCTACTGCATGGGCGAGAACCAGCCCTGCCCCGAGGGCGCGTTCTGTGAGTACGGCGCCATGGACCCCTCCTTCATCTGCACGGAAAGCGGCTGCGGCTTCTGCGCCTGGATCCCGGACGACTGCCCCCCCGAGGACAACCCGGACTGCGGCTGCGACGGGCGCGTCTACGAAAACCCCTGCGAGCGCCGCCGCGCCCACGTTGGCCCGGACCCCTCCTGGCTCTCGTGCCCCAGGCCGGAGCCCGACGACGATCCCGAGCCCTCGGAAGAGCCCGACGTCTAGTAATAGTACCAGATGGTGCGGTACTCGGCCGGATCCTCCCCCCTCTTCTCCACGGCCTTGAGGAAGTCGATGATGGGCACGTCCTTGTAGTTGTACGGAGGGACGGCCTCGAGGAACTTCTCCCACGGGTGCATCTCGTACACCCTCGAGCCCCCTGGCCGGATCATGACCATCCGGTGGTCCTGCCACGCCCTGAGATGATTCTTGCCCAGCCTCGGCACGTTGAACACGGGCTCGTCCGTCCTGTCCACCCCCGGCAACAGCCTCGCCTCCTCCTTGCGCTCCTGCAGGATCCTCGCGATCGGGACCATGTAATCCCTGGTCTCCTCTTTGCCTTTAATGTTGAACGTATAGTAAGGATCCACCCCAATCGACCTCATGTCCCTTCTCAGCTTCGCCGACTCGAACCTCCGCCCGTTCTCGATCGTGAAGACCTCCTGGTTGTAGACGCACATGGCGCCTCTCCTGATCTTCTGCACCGCGTCCATCGCCTCGGGCGTGATCTCGTAGGAATGGCTGTAGTGCGTGATGACGCACACCTCCCTGCGCCCGGGC
>JAFDER010000157.1 GCA_019310245.1 Deltaproteobacteria bacterium | reverse complement strand
CAGATCGTCCTCTTCGAGAGGATCGACCCGGTCCCGTCGCAGTACCAGCAGCGCGCGTTGAGCATGCGCATCGGGCTGTCGCCGTAGCGCTCGCGCGTCATCTCGACCAGGCCGAGGCTGGAGATGGGCCTCACGGTCGTCTTGGCCCGGTCGTTCTCGAGCTCCTTGAGCAGGGCCTGGTAGACCTTGTCGCGGTTCTCGCCGCGCTCCATGTCGATGAGGTCGAGGATGATGAGGCCTCCGATGGAGCGCAGCTTCAGCTGGTAGGCGATCGCCGCGACGGCCTCGAGGTTCGTCTGCGTGATGGTTTGCTCCGCGTCCCTGCGGCCCTTTCCCGTGAAGCTGCCCGTGTTCACGTCGATGGCCGTGAGCGCCTCGGCCTGGTCGATGACGATGGTCCCGCCCGAGGGCAGGGGAAGCAGCCGCTGGAAGACACGCTCGAGCTCCTGCTCGATCCCGAAGTGGTCGAAGATGGGCTTCGAACCCCGGTAGTGGACCAGCTTCGGCAGGTGCTGCGGTGCGGCCCTGGAGATGAACTTCTTGACCCTCTCGAACGTCTCCGGGCTGTCCACCGTGATGGAGTCGATCTGGGCCTCCGGCGTCTCGCGCAGGATGCGCGTCGCCAGGTCCCATTCCTTGAACAGCATGCGGGGGGCCCTTTCCTTGCGGCCCTTGCGCACCACCTCCGTCCAGGTGTTCGCGATGTAGTCGGCCTCGCGCTCGATCTCCGCCTCGTTGGCCCCGGCGGCCGAGGTGCGCAGGATGAAGCCGCCGTCGTGCTTCTTGCACAGCTTGTCCGCGAGCTTCCTGAGCTTCCTGCGCTTCGTCCGGTCCTGGATCCTGCGGCTCACGCCGACACCGCGGATCGTGGGCATGAACACGCAGTAGTGTCCCGGCAGGGAAACGTACGTGGTGACCTTGGCCCCCTTCATGCCGTGCGGCTGCTGCACGATCTGGACGAGGACCTCGTTGCCTCCCTTGAGCGACTGCTCGATGGGTCTTGGGCCCCTGCGGGCGCGCGCCGTGCGCTTCGTGGCATCGGGCTTTTCCTTGCCTCCGTCCTTCTCGCCCGTGGCTTCCTGCCTGAGCGCGTCCTGGAGCTCGCGGCTGAGTACCTGCCGGCCCGGCAGGAAGCCCGCGCGCGGCAGCCCCACGTCGACGAAGGCGGCCTGCATGCCCGGGATGACACGGACGACCTTGCCGAGGTAGACGTTGCCGAGGAGGTTCTCCTCGCCCTTTCGCTCGATGTGGAATCCCGTGATCCGGCCGTCTTCGATGAAGGCCAGCCTGGTCTCGTACATGTCGTCATTGACGACGATCTTGGCGCTGCTCATGTGTTCGTGCGCTCCCCCTGTGGACGCTCAGGATTCTCTGTCAGGGGAGATAAGCGATCCGGGGCCCGGCCGCTGGACGAGGACGTCCTGGACGCCGGTAACCCCTTGCATCCCGTCCCTCACGCTCTCCACATCCTCTTCGAGGCACACTACCTTCACCTGCGGGCCGGCGTCAACCGTGAAGAAGCACGAGAGGCCCTCCTGGCGCAGCGAATGGACCCTCGCGAGGGCCGCGAGCGTGGCGGGTGCGAGGTAGACGAGGGGCGGATCGGCGGCCATGGCGCTGGCATGCATGCGCAGACAGTTCGTCTCCGCGATCCTGCCCAGGGCGGCGAAGTCGCCGGCCTCGAGCGCATCGCGCGCACGACCCAGGTCCTCGCGCGCACACGCAGTCCAGGCCTCGAAGTAGGGCGACGTGTCCCTCGTGAGCCTCATCCCCTCCGAGCTCCCGACCGGCTTCATGGACGGGTCCACCACGGCCACGACCACGGCCATGCCCATGTGCGTCGGCGGAAAGATCGTGTGCGCGCCGAGCCTCCCGCTGCTGGCATCGGCAGGGTCGAGGACCACGATGCCTCCGGGCACGGAGCGGGCCGCGGACACCGAGCCCATCCTCGCGAGGTCGCTCACGGATTCCGGGTCGAGGGGCAGGCCGTAGGCGCGCGACGACGCCTGTGCGAGCGCGGCGAAGTAGGCCGCGCTCGAGGCCAGCCCGGCCGCGGGAGGCGGTCCGCCCCGGGCTTTCACGACGGCCCACCCGGTCTCCTCCGATCGGGCGCGGACCAGGTCGAGGAAGCGCTGTGTGCGATCCCTCCACGGCTCGGGAACGGGCGCCACGTCGAGCGACACGTCGTCCCCCGTCGCTTCGCTGCCGGCGGGCTCCACCGAGACCTCGATCTCGGGTCCATCCAGGGTGATCGAGAGCGAGGGCACGGCGGGGATCATCGCCTCGTCGTCCGCCTTGCCCCAGTACTTGACCAGCGCGAAGTTCGGTGCGGCCCGCGTGGTCGTGCGGATCATCAGGCTCCACCTGTCGTGGCCACGACCGCCGTGAAGGCCAGGCGCGCCGCGCCGGAGGCTTTCCGGACAACGCGCTCGGCACCGGCCCCGTCCTGCGCGAGAGCGATGACGGCGCCTCCCCCGCCACCCCCGGTCATCTTGGCGCCCAGTGCTCCCGCCTCGAGGGCCCGGTCCCTGAGGTGGTCCAGCCCGTCCGTCGTGACCCCGAGAGACCCGAGCAGGGCGTGGTTGGCCGTCATGAGCCTGCCCAGCTCTCGCCTCGCACCGGTGCGGATCGCTTCGGCCGCCTCGATGACGAGGGCCTCGATGTCCGCGAAGATCGCTCCGACGCGCTCGCGGTCGCTCTCGTGGAGCCGCGCCACGTTCTGCACCATGCTCGACGTGTCCGCCCTCGCCTCGTCCACGAGGATCGCCAGGTGAAGGTTCTCGGCCACCTCCACGTCCCGGGGGACTTCCCGCCTCGAGAACAGGGCGGGGGATGTGGATGCGGCGAGCCAGGCGTCGATGCCGGACGGGTTGCCGTGGAACACCCGCTCGCCCTCCTGCGCCAGCTCGACCACGGCTTCCTTCTCCTGTCCCCGGTCCGTGAGGGACAGGATCGCGCGTGCGAAGGCCACGCACAGGGCGGCCGAGCCGCCGAGGCCGGCCCCCGCCTCCAGGCCCGTCTTCACCCGGACCTCGAGCCCCTCGCTCTGCACCCCGGCCTGCCGGGCCATGCGCGCGAGGGCCTCGGGCACCTGCTCTCCCCCGGCGCCGGAGAGCTGGAGCGACGACACGGTCCCGCGGACGACCTCCACGACGACCTCGCCGTCGAGTGGCGCTCCCAGCGCCCTCGTGCCGTGGACCACGGCGTGCTCGCCCAGGAGGATGACCTTGTGGCGGCCGGATCCCGATGCCGTGTGCGTGTCGGACATGATGCCTCAATCTAGTGAATCCGGATCGAAGTTCCAATGTTAGTTTGCGGGAATAGAATTGACAATTCGAGGTTCACCTCGCTAATACATGAACCACAGATGATCCAGGTCCAGCACATCACGAAGGCCTTTGCCGGCCACACGGCCGTGAGCGACGTGAGCTTCGACGTGGAGGCCGGCGAGATCCTCGGATTCCTCGGTCCGAACGGTGCGGGCAAGACCACGACCATGCGGGTCGTGACGGGATTCCTGCCGCCCACCCACGGTACCGTGGTCGTGGGCGGATATGACGTCGTGACCGCGCCGCTGGCCGTGAAGAGCCTGATCGGATATCTGCCCGAGCACGTGCCCCTGCACCCCGAGATGCGCGTGAGCGAGTACCTCTCGTTCCGGGCCGCGCTCAAGGGCGTGGCCCGCGCCAAGGTGGGCAGGGCCGTGGAACGCGCGATCGAGGAGTGCATCATCGGCGACGTGCGGGGGCGCGTGATCGGCCAGCTCTCGAAGGGCTACCGCCAGCGCGTGGGGCTCGCGGACGCCCTCGTCTCCGACCCGCCGATCCTGATCCTCGACGAGCCCACCATCGGGCTGGATCCCACGCAGATCCGCGAGGTCCGGAAGCTCATCAAGGAGCTGGGCCGGAAGAGGACAGTGGTCCTCTCCTCCCACATCCTGCCCGAGGTGGAGGCGGTCTGCGACCGCGTGGTCATCATCAGCCGCGGACGGCTCGTCGGCGAGGGGACGCCCGAGGAGCTCAAGAGGCAGCTCGAGGGCAAGGTGGGAGCACAGGCCGAGGTCCGCGCCGCGGACTTCGATCCCGCCGCCTTCGAGTCGGTGGCCGGAGGCTGCTCTGTCGAGTCGGAGGCTCTCGAGGATGACGTCCACCGGGTCGTCATCACGGCCGGCGAGGAAGCCGGCGCCGTCGAGGAGGAGGTCTTCCTCGTGTGCGTGGAGCGGGGTTGGGTCCTGCGCGAGCTGAAGAAGACGCACGTGAGCCTCGAGGACATCTTCGTCGAGATCGTCGCGAGAGAGGACCACGCGGACAGGGAGGCCGACGAGGAGCCCGACGAGGAGCCCGACAAGGAGGCCGACAAGGAGGCCGACGAGGAGCCCGGGGAGGAGGAGTCGTGAGCGCGCGGGCCGGCAGCAGGACGATGTCCGGAGCTGGCGAGGCCGTCCTGAGATGGCTCCGGACGCTCTGGGTCCTGTTCGTGCGCGAGCTGCGCTCGATCTTCCTCACCGTCCTCGCCTACGCGGTGCTGTGCCTGAGCCTGTTCGCCAACGGAGGCGTGTTCCTCATCTACGTCTTCGTGTTCAGCGAGTCGCACCAGGGCATCAACATGCCTCCCATGGAGATGTTCTTCGGCCAGACGATCTTCTTCTACATCATCATGCTGGTCGGGCCGCCGCTCATCACGATGCGATCCATCGCGGCGGAGTGGAAGTCCGGGACCATCGAGGCCGTGCTCACGGCCCCGGTGACCGAGGCCCAGCTCGTGCTGTCCAAGTTCATGGCCTACTGGTGCTTCTTCTTCGCCCTGTGGGTGCCCACGGTGAGCTATCCGCTGCTTCTCGAGTGGTACGGCAACCTGGACTGGGGGCCCGTGGCGTCGGGCTACCTCGGCATCCTGCTCCTGGGCGGCCTGCTCGTGAGCCTGGGCATCTTCACCTCGGCGCTGACGAAGCACCAGCTGCTCGCGGGCCTGCTCAGCTTCAGCCTCGGTTTCGTGCTCTTCGTGGTCGGCATCCTCGCCTACCTGAACGTCAGCGCGAAGGCCACGCCCTTCTTCGAGTTCATCAACATGTGGGGCCACATGGAGGAGTTCGCCCAGGGCACCGTGGACACGCGGCGCGTGGTGTTCTACCTGAGCTCCATCGCGACCGTGCTCTTCGTGACGATCAAGGCGGTCCAGCTCAAGAGGGTGGGGCAGTGAGCGAGGAACGCACGGAGCTGCCGGGCAAGAGCGTGCCGCGCACCTCCGTGGTGCTCAACCTCGCGGCCATGATGCTGCTGGGGCTGCTCCTGCTCGTGATGGTGAACTACCTGTCCAGCCGCCACTATCACAGGGGCGACTGGACGAAGGGAGGCTTTCGCGAGCTCTCCGGCAAGACCGTGAAGGTGCTCGAGCATCTGGACGAGGACGTGGACATCGTGGTGTTCATCTCGAGCGCCTCGCGCGTGTACGCGGATCTCAAGGAGATCCTCACGAGGTATGCCGCCGTGACCAATCGGCTCGACCTCGAGTTCGTGGACCCCGACCTCGAGCCGGTCCGCTTCCGCATGCTGCAGAAGAAGTACAAGGTGCGTTCGGGCATGGTGGACGAGTTCACCGAGATGAGCGAGCAGGTCGTGGTGGTGCGCTCGGGCGAGAACACCAAGTTCGTCGACGTGGAGCAGATGACGGAGGTCGACTTCAGCGAGGACTTCATGTACTCGGGCGAGGCCGAGGTCAAGAGCTTCAAGGCCGAGGAGGCGCTCACCGGGGCCATCCTCCAGGTCACGTCGGGCGAGACGCTCACCATCTGCTTCGTGGAGGGGCACGGGGAGTGGTCGGCCACGAGCTGGGAGGAGGAGGGGATCGGAGGCGCCGTCGAGTTCCTGCGGCGCGACAACTTCGAGATCCAGTCCTTCGACCTGCGCGAGAAGAAGGCCGTTCCGGACGGGTGCGCCGTCGCCGTGGTGGCGGGACCGGCCAGGCCCCTGCCCGGGGACGACTCCGACAAGCTCGAGACCTACCTGATCAAGGGTGGGAGCCTGCTGCTCTTCCTCGAGCCCGTCATCGACGGCGAGGACATCCTCCCGACCGGCCTCGAGGGGCTGCTCGAGAAGGTGGGCGTGGGCACGACCAACGCCCTGGCCGTGGAGACGGACTCGAAGAGGCTGCTCGTGGGCGGCGGCGTGGGCATCTTCGTCTCGCCGGACTACGGCGACCACCCCATCGTCGCGCCCATCGACAATTTCCTCTCCATCTGGACGCTGGCCAGGCCCTTGATCCTCCTCGAGGGCTCCCGGGCGACCGCCCTGGTCAAGACCTCTGAGACGTCCTGGGGCGAGAGGCACATCGCGGAGTCGGACACGGACGAGGGCGTGAGCAAGGACGAGGGCGACGTGGAGGGGCCGCTCGTCCTCGGCGCGGCCTCGCGCCTGCCCGAGTCCATGCTCGCCGCCCCGGCTCCGGTGGGCAAGGACGGGGAGCAGAGCCGGGAGGGCGGGCGGATCGTCGTCTACGGCGACGTGCATCTGCTGAGCAGCGGTCTGGTCGACGACCCCACGTGGGTCAATCGCGAGCTCTTCACAGGCGCCGTGGCCTGGCTCACCGAGCGCGAGACGCTCATCTCCATCCCGCCCAAGGAGGTGGAGCGCTACGAGGCGACCCTGACCGCGCGCGACATCGTGGTCATGCTCGTCTGGGTGCTCGTCACCATCCCCGGCCTCGTGCTCGTGGCCGGCGTCTACGTCTGGTTCCGCCGCCGCCGCTAGCCCCCATTCCCGTTGCCCTGAGCTTGTCGAAGGGCAGCACCACATTTTACAGTCAGCTTGAAACCAATCTTCTCCCTCGGAGCACATGATTCGACGAGAGCTTGTCACGGAACAATGTACTGACTAACCATGATGTGTAGAGAGGTGTGAAATGTTTCGATGGACAGCGGCCATTCCGGGCAGCCTGGGGCTTGCGCTCGCCCTGCTCGCCCACCCGATCCCGGCAGGGGCGGATCTCGGCGTCGGGGACGCGGCGATCCTGTACACGAGCGTCAACGAGGACATGGAGCCGGTCGACATGGCGGACATGATCGACGGCCGGCCGCTGGTGCTCCTGACCGGCTCCGTGAGTTGACAGCCCTCGTATCTCAACTTCCAGGTCATGGAAGAGGCTTTTCATCACTACGAGGGGCGCGTGAGCTTCATCTGGGTCTACGGCAGCGAGGCTCATCCCGAGGAGGACCCCTTCCCCGAGGGATACGAGTGCACTGACCTGGGGTGGACGCACCCCTATTTCTTCACCACGGCCATGGAGGAGCGCGCGCAGCGGGCGAAATGGCTCAAGACCGACCCCGAGCCAGACTTCGAGATACCGACGATGATCGACTTCATCAACGACCCGCCCAACGTGAACAATGCGATCCGTGCCACCTACCGCGGGAGCGGCTTCTACTCGGGGTACGTCATCGACTGTGACGGCACGGTCCTCGTGCGCGAGCACTGGGGGTGGTTCGCTGCAGGAGGGGAATGGTGGGGACTGCCCCTCGCACCCATCGAGCGGCTGTACTCCTTCCTGGACGCCTACCTGGCGGACCCGCCCGAGTGCTATCGGCTGGACGTGGAGGACGCGGAGACC
>JAFDER010000599.1 GCA_019310245.1 Deltaproteobacteria bacterium | reverse complement strand
GGACCAGGTGGACATGATCTACGCGGTGAAGGGGCCCTTCTCGCCCTCGGAGAGGCTGAAAAGAGCGATGGCCGACAGCGGGCATGCCTTCCGCCACGAGCCGCTCGGGACCCATCCGAGCAACTTCCACGACCTGTTCGGAGGCGTGCGCGAGCCCGATCTCTTCCTCGTGATGGTCGAGGCGGGAGACGTGAGGCTGGGCAAGCCGTACCAGGCGGATCCCGGGGTCCTCATGGCACTGGAAGGCCTGCTCGCATCGATCGAGAAACCGGAGGATCAGGACGAGGAATTCTGCAAGTCGCTCGAGGCACTCGGCAAGAAGGACCCTGCCATGCCGGTGCTCCACGAGAGGCTCGCGGGCTGCTATCAGGCCGTGGGCCAGACGGGCAAGGCCCTCGAGGCACTGGCCGGGGAGATCGAGGTCAATCCCTCCCACCCGGTCGCCCACCTGGGGCTCGCGGCGGCCGGAGCGGCGGCCGGCAAGGCGGACGAGGCGCGCCGTCACGTCCTGACGGCGCTCCTCTACTATCCGGCGTTCGAGCAAGCCCGCACGTGGCTGAACTCCGGCGGGCTGCCGGGCGCGAGTGCCAGGACGGAGACCTTCGCGCCCCGCATCTCGGTGGCGGTGGACGATGCCGGGTGGGTCGTCGTTCGAGCGCCCGACAACCAGCCATGGACGGGCGCATACGCCACGTGCAAGGCGGGGTTCAGGTACGCACCCGGGGTCCGCATGGCCTTCGGCATGAAGTCCGGTCCCTACAAGCCCAGCCTGCTCGAGGAAATGGTCTGCCTGAGGCTGGCAGCCGACGCATACCAAGCGGGGAGAGAGGATGGACTGCCGGGAGAGGCCATCGGCGACGTGATCCTCATGGCTGCGGACGAGAGGAGACTGCTCGAGGCGGCCTTTTTCGAGGTCATCGGCATGAACGACCCCGACATCATGAAGTTCCTGCCGGAGGAGCTTGGCTCGCTGGTGATGGCCTGGATAGAGGATACCGTGCTCCTTGACCCGGCGTGAGCTCGCGCCCTGCCCGTCAGGACCTCAAGGTTCACCTTGACTGATTCGCCTCCGTTGAACTACATAGTCTTCGTCTTTTCAGGAGGTCCTCTCATGGAGATGTTCAAGGTATTCTGTGGCAGCTCCAACAGAGATCTTGCCCAGAAGATCTGCGAACGCCTGGGTACGAAGCTGGGCGACGCGCTCGTCACGCGGTTCCGGGACGGTGAGGTCAGGGTCCAGATCCAGGAAAACGTGCGCAAGTGCCACGTCTGCATCGTGCAGTCGACACACCCGCCCGCCGAGCACTGGGACGAGCTCTACTTCCTCATCGACGCCGCCCGGAGGGGCAGCGCTGCCGAGATCACGGCGGTCATTCCCTACTTCGGCTACTCGCGGCAGGAGCGCAAGGACGCTCCCCGTGTCCCGATCTCGCTCAAGGTCAAGATGGATCACGTCGTGTCCGCCGGTGCGGATCGCATCCTGACCATGGACCTGCACGCAGGGGCCTCCCAGGGCTTCGTGAACATCCCGGTGGACCACCTCTACGGCCCGCCGATGCTCCTCGACAAGTGGGCAACGATGCTGAACGGAGCGGTCAAACGGCCGATCCTCGCCTCGGACCTCGGATTCTCGAAGGTGGCGAGCCACTACGCGCGCCAGATGGGCTGCGACTTCGTTCCCTGCCGGAAGGTCAGAAAGCCAAACGTGGTGCTCCAGGCCGAGATCATCGGCAGCGTGGAGAATGCCGACATCCTGTACATCGACGACATGATCGACACGGGCGGAACGGTCCGTACCATCACCCAGGTGCTCAAGCAGAAGGGGGCCAGCACCATCAACGTGGCGGTCACCCACGGGATCTTCGGAAAGGGCTGGGACAACCCGGAGAGTGGTCTCATCGAGGCACCCATCGATTCGGTCATCTTCACCGACACCATTGCCCCCAGACGCGAGGTCCTCGAGACGCTGGCCTCGAAGATGAAGGTCAGCGTCGTCTCGACGGCGAAGCTATTCGCAAGATCGATCCGCGAGATCGTGACAGGCGGCAGCGTGGGTGAGATCTTCGACGACTGGGAGTCCAGGGTGAAATCCATCGTGCACTCCGGGTCGCTCGGCTCCAAGTGAGGGGCCCCTATCTGCCCGGATTGACGCCCGAAAACGCGCGGGGCAACGCTTGACAACCACAGACTTGTCGTCTAGATATCGGTCTCCCGTTCAAGGGCTGGCGTAGCTCAATCGGAAGAGCAGCTGATTTGTAATCAGCAGGTTGCGGGTTCGCGTCCCCTCGCCAGCTCCAGGGAGGTTTGACA
>JAFDER010000598.1 GCA_019310245.1 Deltaproteobacteria bacterium | reverse complement strand
GGTGTGCAAGAACCTCACCAACGACCCCACGAACTGCGGCGAGTGCGCCAACGCGTGCGCCGCGGGCGAGGTGTGCGGAAGCGGCAGCTGCCTCTTCGAGTGCCCGGGCGACTACATCGACTGCTCCGGCTCGTGCGCCGACCTCATGTCGGACGCGAGCCACTGCGGCACCTGCGACACCGTGTGCCTCGGCGGCCAGATCTGCGTCGATGGCTCGTGCACGCCGTCGTGCTACACGGGTCTCATCCTGTGCTCGGGCGCGTGCGTGGATCCTCAGCGCGACCCGGACAACTGCGGCTCCTGCGGCTTCTCGTGCGGCACGGACGACGTGTGCCACGACGGCACGTGCATGGCCGCGTGCCCCGGAGGCTTCACGGACTGCTCCGGCTCGTGCCGCGACCTCGGGTCCGACCGCCTGAACTGCGGGGTGTGCGAGACCGAGTGCTCCACCGGTGAGAGGTGCAACGCGGGCGTGTGCGAGGTGACGTGCGAGGCCCCGCTCGTCAACTGCTCGGGCGAGTGCTCGGACACGAGCATGGATCCCGAGAACTGCGGGTCATGCGGCGCCGCCTGCGGCCTGAGGGAGGCCTGCGTCTCCGGCGCGTGCGCTCCCGCCATCATCCACGGCCCGTCGCTCGGCGAGGTGCGCGGCGCCACGGGCGTGATGGACACGTACATGGGCACCAGCCCCTACCTGAGCAAGCACGACGGCGGCATGGTCTTCTCCATCCGCGAGAACGCCATCTACTCCATCTACGGAAACGACAACCAGGGGCGCAACGTCTACAGGATCGACCACATCGCGGGCACCTCGGCACTTGTCGCCACGCTGACCCACAACCGTCACGGCTCCTACCCGGTCATCGACGACGTGGGCGGGTACGTCTACTTCCCGCCCTCGCAGTCCGGGCCGCAGATGGAGCGCATGGACGTGGGCGGGTCCCACACCGTGGCCACCATGGCCAGCGCGCCCAACAGCGCCACGTTCCACCACGGCACGTGGAAGAACGACAAGCTGTGGATCGTGCTCAACGACTACTACCTCTACGAGTGGGACCCCGGCGCGGACGCCTGGACCCGGCTCATCTCGTACGGAAGCCGCGCCATGTGCATCGCGCACAACAACGACGCGAGTGACCTCATCTACGTCTGGGTCGTGGGCGGCACGTTCTTCTCGTACGACACGATCACGGGCACGAACACGTCGCTCGCAGCGTTCACGACCACGGCCAGCCTGGGAGGCAACGGCCAGATCGAGTGGATCCCCTCTGCCGAGGGCGTGACCATGGGCTTCATCTACGCGGTGTCGGGCTGCTCGGGCGAGCCAAGGCTCTACTCCATCTACGACGACGCCTGGTACACGCTCACCGACGCCAAGAACAACGGCAACTGCAACGGCCACGCCACGTTCGACTCCCTGCTCATGCGCCTCTACATCACCGACGCGACGAACAACGTCTGGTACTACCAGTACTGAGTCGATCTCTTTTCAACCTCGTCCCCGACCGGAGCTACGGTACAGGTATCGGATGACGGTGCTCGGAGGAGAACATGAGGGTCTTCCTGCCCATGCTCGTCGTCCTTGCCCTGCCCGCCTGCTCGGACTCCCTTGGTATCATTATCAGCGGCGATGCCGGATCCGAGGAGACGACGATCGGCGACGCCGACGGCGACACGATCAGCGACGAGGACGAGGGACGCGGCGAAGGTGTCGATACCGACGGTGACGGGCTCGAGGACTGGGAGGACGACGATTCGGACGGCGACGGGATCTCGGACTCCATCGAGGCGGGTGACGTCGATGCCAGCACGCCTCCGGATGACTGCGACGGGGACGGCATCCCGAGCTTCCGGGACAGGGACAGCGACGGCAACGGGGTCCTTGATGCGGACGAGGGATCCGCGGACAGGGACGACGACGGACTTTGGGACTTCTGCGATCCGGACAACGACGGCGACAGCATCGACGACGTGCTCGAGATCGGCGGCAATCCCGCGGCTCCCGTGGACTTCGACGGCGACGGCCGCGAGGACTACATGGACATCGACTCGGACAACGACAACATCTCGGACCAGCAGGAGCGTCCAGTCGGGTCCGACGTCGACTCCGACCTCCTGCCCGACAGGCACGACCTGGACACGGACGGCGACGGGATCCTGGACAGGATCGAGGCTGGAGACTTCGATCTCCTCACCTGGCCCAGGGATACGGATGCGGACGGGACGCCCGACTTCAGGGACCTGGACTCCGACAATGACGGCCTGAGCGACCAGTGGGAGATCGAGAACGACTGCGACCCGTACAACGCC
>JAFDER010000156.1 GCA_019310245.1 Deltaproteobacteria bacterium | reverse complement strand
AAGAGGTAGTGGCATGTAGGTGTTTGGGAAACAATATGTAGGGGTTACGCCCCATTTTCCACAATGCACGTGAGGGGTGAACATGGGATCATGTCCCTGCAGGCGCAGGGGGCCGTCCAGACGGGCCCCTGCGCCTGTTTTCGGGACCCCATCGGACACGAGGACTGGAGAATCTACGACATGCGCGCACCCGGTTTTTTGCGGCTGCTGCGGTCGCTGTGATATCCACAATGACGGTATTGATTGCATGAGATCATAGTACGTTTGAGGACGGAGGGATGTGGTGGAAGTGTACTCGGGTGACGTACCCCTGCTCGCGGTCAAGAATCTCAAGAGAAGCTATCCCGGATCCGTCTCCCTGCTCACGGACGTGAGCTTCGAGATCTGGCCGGGAGAGTTCGTCTACATCACCGGTCCGAGCGGTGCCGGCAAGACGACGCTTCTCAAGCTCCTCTACAGGGCCGAGCGTGCCGAGGGCGGGAGCATCTCGTTCTGCGGCAAGGACATCACTGCTCTGAACGACGCCTCCATACCCTATCTGAGGCGAAACGTGGGCATCGTGTTCCAGGATTTCCGGCTGATCGACTGGTTCACCGTGGGTGAGAACATCGCCGTTCCGCTCGAGATCCTCGGCATGGACGGGTACACGATCCGCGAGCGCACCAGGAATGTCCTCGACCGCGTCGGTCTCAAGGGATATGCGAACGTGATGACGGGCAAGCTCAGCGGCGGCGAGCAGCAGCGCGTCGCCATGGCGCGCGCCGTGGTCTCGCGGCCGCCCATCCTGCTCGCCGACGAGCCCACGGGCAACCTGGACCAGGCGAGCGCCTCGGCGGTCATGGACCTGATGGAGTCCATCAACGAGGACGGGACCGCGGTCGTCGTGGCGACCCACGACGAGCTTCTCCTCACCAGCCGCCCCTACCGGACGTTTTCGCTCATGGGGGGGCGGATCGTGGACGTGGACTACAAGAACTCGGAGCGGCACCGGAAGGTGATCGAGGCCCTTTCCATGGAGGCGGCGTGATGTCGGCGATCATGTTCACTCTGCGAAAGCTGTGGCAGAACGTCCGCCACGACCGGACCTCGCTGGTCCTCAACGTCGTGGTGTTGACCCTGACCTTCTTCACGGTCATCGTCGTGGGGGTCGGTGTCGTGAACGTCGACCGCCTCACGCGATCCATCGAGGACCAGTATCAGGTGACCGTGTACCTCGCCGACGACGTGACTCTCGAGAGGGT
This sequence comes from Deltaproteobacteria bacterium, assembly GCA_019310245.1. GTDB lineage: Bacteria > Myxococcota_A > Polyangia > DRWM01 > DRWM01 > JAFDER01. The sequence goes on along the minus strand of JAFDER010000156.1, from coordinate 6,399 downwards.
GAACGAGGTCGCGGTCGGGCTTCGCCACGTGCAGGGCGTCCGAGAGGTGACGCACCTCGATCCGGAGAGCTTCCGGGGTCGGTTCATCGAGATGGCCGGAGGCGGCATCGACGGCATCGAAGATGTCTCCACGGACGTGTTCCCCTCCGTGCTGGAGGTCAATCTGGCTCCGGACTACCGCGAGAAAATGGACCTCGGAGCATTCGCGGGCAAGGTCTCGAGGATCGACGCCGTGGAGAGCGTGGAGACGCACGAGGGCTGGATTCAGCAGCTCAAGGGTTTTGCAGGCATTCTCGGCCTGGTGGCTGCCGTGTTCGGGATCTGCGTTCTCTTCTGCTCCGTCTTCATCGTGGCGAACACGATCAAGCTGGCGTTCATCAAGAGGCAGAGGGTCGTCGAGGTCATGAGGCTCTTCGGTGCGACCCGGGGTCTCATCGAGGCGCCGGTCCTGCTCGAGGGCTGCCTGCAGGGCGTGGTGGGGAGCCTGGCCGCCGCGCTGCTCGCGTGGGCCCTCATCACGGCCGTCGACGCGAGGATCGCCTCGATCCTGGGCGGCGGCGAGGCGTGGAGCGTCATCTTCGTCCCCGTCTCGTGGGTGGCGCTGTTCGTGGCGGTGTGCGGGGCCGTGGGGGTCATCGGCGCCCACCTGGCCTCGGCGCGGGCCCTCAGGGTGTAGGAGGTCGAGGCATGAGGAGGCGTGAACTCACCGGGTGCCTGGCCGCAGCGGCGGCCGCGGTTCTCCTTGCCGGGCTCGCGACGCCGGGCGACGGAGCATCGCCGGGACTCTACGGCGCCGTCAGCTACCTGGGAGTGGGCGAGCTCGCGGCCGAGATCGAGCGCAGGCAGGAGGATCTCGAGCGAGCCGAGAAGCGCATCGAGGAGATCGAAGAGAGGATCACGAGGCTCGAGCCCGAGATCGACGAGGCCGAGGCCGAGCGCAAGGCGCAGGCCCTCAAGGCGAGGCAGTCGATCATCCTCCACGACAGGATGGCCCGGGGGGGCTGGCTGAGGATGGCCTTCTCGTCCGCCAGTCTCACGGAGCTCGCCGTGTTCACCCGGTTGTACGGCAGGATGCTCGAGACCGAGGGCAAGGCGCTGTCCGATCTGCGGGCCAGGGAGGAGGTCCTCCAGGCCAAGCGCACGGCGCTCGCGGACGACGGGGAGATGCTCGAGCAGCTGCGCTCGAATCTCGTGACCCACCGCAAGGAGCTCGAGGCTCGCAGGCAGACGCTCATGTCGCTCAAGGGCGGCTCGGCGGGATACCTCACCCCGTAAATCCTTGCCTCGGTGGCGTGAGCTGCGCGGGGCACTCTGGCACCGGGGAACCTTATGGTGCCTTCGACCCCCCGCACCCCACGCCATGAGTTCGCCTGAGGGGTTCACGGTCCCCCTGCCTCGGTGGCGTGAGCTGCGCGGGGCACTCTGGCACCGGGGAACCTTATGGTGCCTTCGACCCCCCGCACCCCACCTCGCGGGGTCCAGGTGGAGGGCGTGGTGGACGGGTATGGGAATTCGATATAGATTGAATACCAGACACTCACTTAGGGAGCTGGACATGGAACGATACACTTCGTTGCTCGCGGCGGCCGTGCTGACGGCCTCGATCGCGTGGTGGGGCTGTGCGGCCTCGGACGGGCCTTCTGGCCACCCCGATGCGGTGACCGATACGGTGGACGACGGCGACGACGACGGGACGACGGGCACGGAGATCTGCAACGGCTACGACGATGATGGGGACACCCTCGTGGACGAGGGCTTCGATCTCGAGAACGACGTCCACAACTGCGGCGAGTGCGGCAACGTCTGTGCGTTTCCCAACGCCGCGTCCTCCTGCGTGGCCGGCGAGTGCGTCATGGGCGACTGCATGCCCGACTACTGGGACGTGAACGGACGCGATGACGACGGGTGCGAGTACCGCTGCATCATGTCCGACTGGGACGGCGATACCGAGATCGACACGCAGGAGAATGCCTACACCTGCCACGACACCATCGACAACGACTGCGACGGGGCGGTGGACATGTTCGACCCCGACTGCTCGGACTGCTTCGACGAGGTGTGCAACGGCTACGACGACGACTGTGACGAGCTCATCGACGAGGACTTCGACCTCATGACCGACGTGCTCAATTGCGGCGAGTGCGGCACCGAGTGCTACTCGCCGGAGTTCCACGCGCATCCCGTGTGCGAGGACGGCGTGTGCGGCTGGGAGTGCGAGCTTGGCTGGGTGGATGCGGACGGGATCGAGGCCAACGGGTGCGAGGAGCTCGGGTGCTCGCCCGGCGCAACGGACATCCCGGACGCCGGGTTCTCCGACGAGGACTGCGACGGGATAGACGGCACGATCACCCGCGCCATCTTCGTCGCCACCACGGGCAACAACTCCTGGCCGGGCACGCAGAGCCAGCCCAAGCGCGACGTCCAGGCCGCGATCGACGCTGCCGTCGCCGATTCCACCAAGGACCACGTGTACGTCTCGGTTGGCACCTACAACGAGACGCTGGTCATGGCCGACGACGTGTCCGTGTTCGGAGGGTACGACGAGGCGGACGCCTGGGCCAGGGCCACGGATCACACCGTGACGTTCCACTCGTCGGATACGCTCGCGGTGACCGCGAACGGCCTCGTGAGCGAGACGTACCTCGGGTTCGTCACCGTGGAGTCCACCGACGCCTCGAGCGAGAGCGACCACTCCGTCGGCATCCATGCGTCGGGAAGCAACGGCCTCGTGCTCCTCGAGGCGATCGTCGTGGCCGGCCGGGGCGGCAGCGGGGCCGGCGGCTCCACGGGCGGTCCCGGTGAGACCTACACCTCCTATCCCTCCATGAGGGGCACCGGTGGTGGCAACGGGTGCGAGTACGGGTGCCACTGCAGTCCCTGCGTGGGATGCGGCTCCTGCTCGCGGCCCTCGCCGGGCTCGGGCGGCACGACCCCCTGCGGGACGTACGGCGGAAACGGGGGCACGTCGGGCAGCTACAGGGGCAGCGGCGGAAGCGGGGCCGCTGGCTCGGGCGGCGCGCTGGGAGGCTCCGGAGGCCCCTCGACCTGCTCTGGCTCGTCGGGAGGCGATGGCAGCCCGGGCGCCAGCCCGGCCTTCGATTCGAGCCTCAACGGCGCGGGTGGCAACGGTACGGGCTCGATGCTCTCCGGCGTGTGGCAACCCTCCGATGGCCTCGACGGATCGCGGGGGCTGCACGGCCAGGGCGGCGGCGGCGGCGGCGGTGGTGGAGGCGACTGCTCGGAGTCCTGCCTCGACGGATGGTGCACGAGCTACGGAGGCAGCGGCGGCGGCGGCGGTGCGGGCGGCTGCGGCGGCTATTCCGGAACGGGAGGCACGGGAGGCGGCGCCTCGATCGCCGTGATCCTCGAGAATAGCAATGCCACGCTCACCAACTGCTCCCTGTCCACCGGCGGAGGTGGACACGGCGGCGCAGGAGGCAACGGGGGATCAGGCGGCGCCGGGGCGCCGGGCGGGCTGGGTGGAAGCGAGGAGTCGTACGACCAGGGCGGCCCGGGCGGCGATGGCAGTGCGGGCGGGACGGGATCATCGGGCGGAAACGGTGGCGGTGGCGGTGGTGGTCCGTCGATCGGCGTGGTCGTCGTGGGCACGTCCACGCCCATCCTGGGCGGCGTTCTCTACTCGCTGGGGCCGGGCGGCACGGGCGGCGCGAGCTCGGGCAGCGCGGGGACTCCCGGAATCGCCACCAACACCCAGACCTTCTAGGGGGTCAGACCCCGGTGCCTGGTCGAATGGGGTCAGACCCCGGTGCCTGACACTTGCTCTCGGTCGCCCGGAGCCCGTCGAATGGCATGGTCCGCTCACATGCTGCCGAGTGGTGCGAGCCGAGGAGAGGCTTGTTTAGAAGGGAGCGCCGCCCGGGTCGTTGCCGTCGTCGGGGGTAGGGATGAGCGGGGCCTCGTCCTGAGGCTTGCCCGTGCTGAACTGCGTCTCGCCTCCCGGCATGTAGTCGTAGATCGGGTTCTCCTCGAAGTTGTCGAACCGGGTGTACTCCTTCTGGAAGAGCAGGCGCACGGTGCCGACGGGGCCGTTGCGGTTCTTGCCGACGATGACCTCGGCCGTGTTGTCCTCGGAATCGCGGTTGTAGGCGGCGTCGCGGTACAGGAACAGGATCAGGTCCGCATCCTGCTCGATGGCTCCGGACTCGCGCAGGTCGGCCAGCAGGGGCCTCTTGTCCTGGCGGTTTTCCGGGCCCCGGTTGAGCTGGCTGAGGCACACGACCGGGATCTCCAGCTCCTTGGACAGTGCCTTGAGCGAGCGGGTGATCTCCGCGATCTCGCGCTCGCGGCTCGAGTCGCCGCGGCTGACGCGCACGGCGCGCATGATCTGGAGGTAGTCGATGATGATGAGGCCGATGTCGACCTTGGCCTTGAGGCGACGCGCGCGGGAGCGGATCTCGAGCACGTTGATCTCGGCCGAGTCGTCGAGGTAGATGGGCGCTTTGTGGAACCTGTCCGCGGCTTCGATGAGGCGGCCGAAGTCCTCTCCGTCGAGCCTGCGCGGGATCCGGAGCTTGCTCGACGATACCGATGCCTCGCTCGAGAGAAGGCGCCGCATCAGCTGGTTGACGCTCATCTCGAGCGAGAAGATCACCACCCCCGTATTCGCCTGCTTGACCGCGTTCGTCGCAATGTTCAGGGCCAGGGCCGTCTTGCCCATGGATGGGCGGCCGGCCACGATGATGAGGTCGGCCGGCTGCAGCCCCGTGGTCAGCTGGTCGAGGGCGGGATACCCGGTGGGCACGCCCGTGATGTCGGTCTTGGCCTGCTGCAGCCTCTCGATTTCGCTGAACGTCGCCTTGATGGCCGTGTAGATGTCCTGCAGGCGGGTCTTGCCGCGCCTGCGCGTGGCCTCGAACACGGCCTGCTCGGCCTCGTCGAGGTAGGTCTCGGCATTCTCGTAGTCGCCGTAGCCCTTCTGGAGGATGTCCAGCGCCGCGCCGAGGCACGCCCTGACGGACGACTTCTCGGCCACGACCCGCGCGTGTGACTCGATGTTCGCGGCGGTCGGGACGTTGTCGAGGATGGATGCGAGGTATGCGAGGCCTCCGACGGACTCGAGCTCGCCTCTTTCCTTGAGCGACTCTCCGAGCGTGATGAGATCGACCGGCTTGCCGGCCAGGTTCAGATCGAGGATGGCCTGGAAGATGAACTCGTGCGATTCGGAGTAGAAGTCCTGCGGCCTGACGATGTCCGAGACCACGTCGAGCGTCGAGTTGTGCAGGAGCACGCCTCCGATGACGGACAGCTCGGCTTCTCCGCTGTGCGGGGGCACCTTGCCGAGGAAAGCGTCTCCTATGGAGGCCGGCGCGGCCACCGGCCTGCGGTCCGGGTAGGGTTTCCGAGTCGATGACATGGACGCCATTTATTCACGCCTGAGCCGGAGCGTCAATACCGTAACTACCTGATATTGATGCACAATCAGGTTCCTTCTGCGGTTCTGGCGGGTTCCGGAACACGGTCCGGATCCCGTCCACACCTTGTCCATCGGTTATCCACAGGAAAATGTTGACAGGTGGGTGGGACGTCGGGGCGTGTTACTTGGCCACGACCCAGAGCTTGACGGGCATCTCCTGTCCGTCCGCGAGCTTGACGTGAACGGTGTACACGCCCAGGGAGCGGATGGATGATTCCTCGAAACGGATCCTCTTCTTGTCCACCGTCAGACCCTCGTCCTTGAGGGCCTGCTCCACGTCCCTGCCGGTCACGGAGCCGTAGAGCTTCTCGTTCTCTCCAACCGGCTTGGTCACCGTGATGGAGAGATCGACGAGCTTGGTGCGCAGGTCGGCCGAGAGCTTGAGCTTCCTGGCCTTGCGCTGCGCCGCGACCCGCTTGACGTGCTCGAGCTGCTTCAAGTTGCGCGTGGTCGCCCTGACGGCGAGGTTCCTGGGAATGAGGAAGTTGCGCGCGTAGCCGTCGGATACCGTCACCTGGTCGCCCGACTTCCCGAGCTTCTCCACGTCTTCCTGAAGAATGACCCTCATGGCTTCCTCCGGCTCAGTCGCGGCCCGTGATGGTGTACGGGACGAGGGCGAGGTGGCGGGCACGCTTGATGGCCAGCGTGAGCTGCCTCTGGTGCTTGGAGCATGTGCCCGTGATACGGCGCGGCACTATCTTGCCTCTATCGGTCACGTAGTGTCGCAGGTTGTCCGGGTTCTTGTAGTCGATTGATTGGTCCGGGTGGGCGCAGAAGCGGCAGACTTTCTTGCGGTTGTACTTGCGGCGGTGGAAGGCTTTTGAATCCCTCTTCATGACTTCTCCTCCGTCTCCGCATCCTTGTCCTCATCCTGCGCGGGCGCCTTGGCCGGTGCGGGCTTGTCCTCGGAGGTCTTCGCCTTGACCTTCACTGCCTTTGCTGCGGGTTTGTCCTCGGCGGCCTTC
>JAFDER010000597.1 GCA_019310245.1 Deltaproteobacteria bacterium | reverse complement strand
GAGGACAGGCCAAGTGGCACCACGCATATGGACATGCCCTTCACCAGAGCGTGCACCACGAGCCACGGGTCGAACCCGTAAGTGCCGCTCTCCATGTGCCAGCCCTCCTCGGAAGCGAGGCACGTCCTCACCAGCCTGTACGAGACGGCGAACACGCCCGGCGTGGGCTGCCTGAGCTTCTGGCCGAACACGCCCGACAGGATCGGGAAGGCCAGAAGGGATTCCACGGAATGAGCCAGGGGGTGCAGGCAGAAGTGCGCGAGCGCCAGGTCCTGCTCCTGATCCCTCACCGCTCCGAGAAGCTTCGAGATCCAGGACGGCGAGTAACCGCGTCCCGGTTCGTCTGCATCCTGCGGTGAGAGGTTGGGCGGGATGAGCATGAGCGGAGACCCGGATCTCGAGGCCGCCTCCATGATCGCCCGGACGCACCACCCCCTTCCCTCGATTCCCCTGTCGAGCAGGAAGCCGCGCACCGGCACTCCACCCTCATCGACCGCCGCATCGAGAGCGGCTCCACCGCCCGCGAGGCCGACGCATACCACCATGGACTTGCCGGCGAGCCCCATCCTCTCGAGGCCCTCCTGCGCGGTCCGCACCACGCCAGGCAGGGTGTCGTCCTCGTCGTGGAACACCACCCCGACCACGGCCTCGGCCTCGCCCATACCGATGTTCTCCACCCCCTGTGCCACGTTCCGACGGAACTGCTCGATCATGTCCTCACGGGGTGGAATCGACTGTCGTCTCGTTGCCATCGGCGCCGAGTATATCCGGATTTCTCCGTGTGTGTCGCCATCGAATTGCCCGAGATCGTGGACGGTTTCGAGTGATTCAGATGTGCCTGTCGAGGAGGCGGCACATTCCCGGGTCGTTACTGTCGATGATGTCCCTTGCGAGCGTTGTCTTGCCGACCTGCCTGGCGTTCACCTCTGCCGCACGTCCACGACGAGCTTCTGGATGTCGAGCGCGCGGGTGGGCGGGACGAGCAGGTCGCCGACCCTCTCGAGGAAGAAGCCCTTGACCGCCTTCCAGTCGTTCGGGCCCTCGCCGGGCAGGGGAGCCTCGCGCTCGGCGTCGTCGAAGTAGGTCAGCGCTCTGAGGAGAAGCGACTCGCTGACGTGCTGCTCGAAGACCTCGCGCATGGCCTCCAGGCACGCGGCGATGCCCAGCGAGTGGTGCTGCAGCGTCACGTACAGGTCGAAGAAGTCGCGGCGCGTGCCCCGGTCGAGGATCGCGTGCAGCTTGGTCGCCAGCACGCCGGTGGTGCCGAGCCTGCGGCCGACCACGTGAGGCGAGAGCTTCTCGAGCACGAACACCGACACGTTCACTCCCTCGAAGCGCAGGTGGATCGTATCGGCAGAGCGCTCGATGACCTCCACACTGCCCCGGGACTCGAGCTCGCCCACGAGCTCGTCCAGGTCCGAGGCGCTCGCCACGCCGAAGTCCACGTCCCGGCTCGGCCGGTACGGGCAGAAGCACCTCACCGCCTGCCCGCCGATCACGAACCAGTAAGGGAGGTCCCCGACCGCATCGGCCAGGGCATCCGGGATCACCTCTATGGGCTCACGCGCGTCCATCGCTGATCCCCCTTGCCAGAGCGGCGGCCTCGACGAGGCCGCGGCTCTTCTCGTGGTAGCCCTCCATCCGGAGCGCCTGGTAGATGGCGAGCCAGGGCATGCCCGCGGCAAAGCTCAGTGCCCGCGTGTCGCCGTAGTTGAAGCAGTAGAAGGCAACCTGGTGCCCGGGCACCCTGCTTCCGGGCCCGAGGTTGTAGACAGCCGATCTGACGCTGTCCGGCAGATCCTCCATGAGGTAGACAGGCCCGGGGAGGTTCTTCATGAGCTTGTAGACCGTCGCCCGGGACGGGGGAGCCAGGCGCCTCTTCCTGCACAGCTTCTCGAGATCGGCGAGCAAGCGTGCCATCGGCGGGCGCTCCATTCCTCCGAGCACTCTCTCCACGCATTCGACGACCCGCGGGTCGAGCCTGGTGACCCCTCGATCGGAGCGCCGCCCGGGCGTGGATCCCAAGCGTTTTCGCGCCTTTTCGATGGACCTGGACAGATCGAACACGGACATGACGTGATTAATTATAGACAAATAGTTATGTATTGCAAGACGGCAATACGTCGACTCGTGGACGGGTCGGCAGGCGAGCAGGCGGGTCAGATGATGTCGAACTCCTCGATCGTCGTGTCGATGCGGAAGTTGGACATCACGGTGTGGCGCTCGGCGAAGAAGAAGTCGAGCGTGTAGGTGTTGCCCGTCGAGATCTCGAGCTCCGAGGCCATGGCGTCTAAGTCCACGGTGCCGCTCAGGGGTC
>JAFDER010000596.1 GCA_019310245.1 Deltaproteobacteria bacterium | reverse complement strand
CATCGTCAAGAGCGTCATCGAGAGCAAGATCGACAGCGGGAAGATCCCCTCTGGCAAGACGGTCTACCTGACCATCACCGTGAAATTCGACGCTGACGGCTCCGTCAGCTCGGTGCACGTCTTCGGCGACCCCGGCTACGGGCTGAAGAAGGCCATCAAGGCCAAGCTCCAGTCCGTCAAGGGTTACAAGAAGTTCGATGCCATCGAGATGAGCGTTGCCGTCAACGCCAAATAGATAGTCTCCTGTCCCCCCCTGCCCCGTGCCTCTCCCCCGGGATGCAGCCCCCGGGGGGGAGGCTGTTTTTTCTGCCCGCTGAAGGTACACGCGTTGCGTTCTTGCCACAGCTGAATTCCGCGCACTTGTCTCAACAGCCTGAAAACACAAGAGACGCCTCGTGGCACGCTCATTGCTCATAGGTCTGTCCCATGAGGAATGCAAAACGAGTGATCGTCATTCTCCTGCTACTGGGAAGCTGGGTCCTGGTGCCTGAAAGTGCTGAGGCCGGCGATCTCCTGCTCTCGAAGGCGCTCCAGGGGGAGTCGAAGGAAGGTTACTGGATACCGGGCAAGACGAGGATGGCCAGTCATTACCGGGGCAGGGGCAAGGGACTTCTCATCGCCGGGTCGGTGGTCTTGACGGGTGCTAGCATCCTGGGGATCACCGCCATTGCCTCGATCGCGCATTATCACACCGTCGAGGCTCCCGAGGACTACTACGAGGACAGCGACCCGGGCTTGTTCGGCTATGGAGCCGAGTGGCTCTTCCTCGCCTCCATCATGGGCCCCATCGCGCTCGTTCACACCGTGGTTGCCCTCGCATTGCTCTTTGCCGGATCGGTCAATCGTACGAAGGCGAGAAGGCTCGAGGCGCTGGTACAGGGCACGTACCCGCTTCCGGTCCTTGCCATGAACCCGGACGGCAGCGGGGGGACGGTGGGCGTCTTCTTCAGGTTTTGATGAGCGCTCTCGCGCCGTTGCGGCCGGTGACGTTCATGGTGAGATCAAGTCGTTGCGAGGCTGAACATCTCGACACTATTTCTCATTCCATGAGCAGCATGTCGTTGGGCGAGGAGAGGTCCGTGGTGATGTGCACCCTGAGCGTGGGTGAGGTTGTGGCGTCCGCGAACACGAGGATCCCACTCAGGTCCATCACGTAGAGGTCGCCCGAGCGGGTCAGGTGGGCCTTCCAGGGGAGCTCCATGTCTTCGTGCATGATCTCCACGTCCGGGGTGGAGCCGGAGGTGATGGAGGCGACGTCGAGGAAGATGGCGATGGCATGGCTTGCGGTGAAGTCCTGCATGGTCAGGACGAGGGTCGAGCCACGAGAGTGGATGTGGCGTACGTCCGAGAGTTCGCTCAGGGACACGTCGGGCGCGGCGGGCGAGCTTTGCGAGGATATCGAGTACCAGATGTTCAGGAAGGGAGCGAGGTTGGATCCCACGTAGAGCCGGTCGGCGTGAATGGCCATGGCGGTGGGCGTGAACCCGTCGTGCAACGTCCAGTCCGGCTCGTTCGACTCGCCCGAGAGGGAGAGGGGCGCGTCCCAGACGATGACCCCCGCGCCGCTGACCTGGCCTCCGAGGAGCTTGCCGCCCTCTTCGTCGTAAGCCATGGAGAAGATCTGATCCCCCCACTCGTGGATGTACCGTGCCCGGGAGCTGGAAGAGCTTGTCAGGGAGTCCGCGTCCATGAAAAGCCGGATGTAGCCGTAGCCCACCCACAGGTTGCCCGAGCCGTCGGGCTCCATGGCGTGTATCGTCGCAAGGGCGCTGTCCCCGAAGGCCGAGACAGGGATCGTCTCGTCGTTCGTGCTGCCGTCCTCGAGCGTGGAGGCCCCGTCGTAGATGAACACCGGGCTGAGCGCGTCGTCGCTCGCCACGAAGAGCCTGTCGTGATGGACGGCCAGTCCCAGCCCCCTGCCAGTGAGCCCCCCGAGCGTGGCATCGGGCGCCCTGTCCCCGGTGATGAGGTCCGCGTTGTTCCAGATCATGACGCCGGCCTCATCCACCACTACGAGCCTGGGGAAGGTGTCCGGCGGGCAGTCCGGGTCGGTCGAGGTGTCGCAACCCTCCGGGCAGCATCCGTCTCCGCCCGTGCAGTCGATGATGGGATCATTCGTGCACACGACGTTGCAGTCCCTCGCCCTGCCGGTGCGCGAGTCCGCGGTACACTCGTCCCCGTCGTCGCAGCTCGTGGGACAGCTCTCCGGCGGGTCGCACGTCTCGCCCGGATCCAGGACGCCGTTGTCGCACAGCGGATCTCCGTCGTCACCCGACCCGCACCCGGACCAGACAGCAAGGACAACGGCACAAGCAGACAGGCAT
>JAFDER010000595.1 GCA_019310245.1 Deltaproteobacteria bacterium | reverse complement strand
TTCGACGCCTCCACCTTGGTCACCTGAATACTCATCGCGCGCTCCTGTTTGGCCACATCATACAGACCTCGAGTCCCATTTCAACCGCACAGCTTCTCGACGCCGGGACACGTTATGGGCTAAACAAGCAAGCGTGGCCTCTTCCCGGAAACATCTCCACGGCGCCCTGATCCTCCTGGGCGCCGTCACCGTGCTCAAGCTCGTCCTCTCGTCCTTCGCGGGACTCGGGGACTCGGAGGCGCTCTACGCCGTCTACGGCCTGCATCCGCAGGGAGGCTACCTCGACCACCCGCCCATGATCGGGTGGATCATCCGCACCACGACCATGCTCCTGGGCACCTCCTCCGTTGCCGTACGGCTCGGGCCCATCCTGCTGTTCCCCGTCACCGCGCTGCTCCTCTACGACCTGACGCTCCGTCTCTCCTCGAGCCCCCGCGCCGCATTCCTGTCCGTGGTCATCCTCTGCGCCACCCCCGTGACCTTCCTCGGCGGCCTGGCGGCCACGCCCGACGCGCCCAGCGCGCTCCTGTGGATGCTGGGCGTGTGGCTCCTGACGATCCACGTCTCGCAGAACGTACCTGACAGAAAGCCGGTGCTCCACGGAGCCCTCATCGGTCTGGTGCTCGGAGCGGCGCTGCTCGCCAAGTACACGAACGCGCTCCTGCTCCTCGCCTTCGTCGTCTACATCCTCGTCCACCGCCGCAGGTGGATCCTCACCTACCTCATCCCGGCCCTGCTCACGACCGTTGCCTGCGCCACGCCCATCATCATCTGGAATCACGCCCACGGCTGGAGCTCGCTCCTGCACCGGCTCGTCTGGACCCAGGGAGAGGCCGGCTTCTCCCTGCGCAACGTCGGAGCCCTGCTCGGAGGGCAGCTCCTCTACGTCTCGCCCGTCATCATGGTGCTCGTCGTCCTGGCCATGATCCGCCTCTGGAAGGAGAGGAAGGACGACGCCAGCCGCCTCCTGTCACTCATCGTCTGGATCCCGGCCATCGCGCTCTGGATCCTCTGCCTGTGGAGCAGCGTGGCCGAGCCTCACTGGCCCGCGGTGGCCTACCTGCCCGTGATCGCGCTCCTCGCCAGGGCCTGGGTCGCGCCGAGGTCGTCGAGCAGACTCAAACGCCTCCTGCGCGCGGGCACGATCACCGCGGGCGTGTTCACGGCCATCGGCCTCCTCATGGTTTCCACCACCCTCGCGACACGTCTCGGCCTCGTGGAGCCGACCACCGACATCACGAACGAGCTTCGAGGCTGGGACGAAGCCGCCGCCAAGATCATCGAGGTTACTCCCGAGGACGCCCTCGTCGTGGGACCCCACTGGACGGTCTGCGCCCAGCTCGAGTGGGCCTTGCAGGGACAGAGGCAGGTCTCGTGCCTGAGCCACGAGATCGACGACTACGACGAGTGGCTGCCCGTCCATCCACGCGACCCCGGGACCTACGACCGCCTCCACTACGTGACCGACGACCGGTTCCGCGACCACGACGCCTACGTGCTCACCCTCGAGGCCCGCCTGCTCTCCATGGTCGAGATCGAACGCGGGGGCAAGGTGGTCCGCACGTTTCGCATCTACAAGCGCTGAAACGAGCTGCCCTTCGACAGGCTCAGGGCAGCGGGAGTTAGACCCAGGGCGGACCGACCGGGCACAGGCCCGATTCGGGGCAGGGCATCGCTGGACCGAGCGACCCGCCCAGCACGGGACAGATGTCGCCCGGCTCGCAGGAGTAGGTGCAGACGCGCTCGCAGCTCGATATCGCGTACTCGTACGGCTCGCAGGTGATCGGGCCGCACTCGTCGTCGGACGTGCAGCACTGGCCGTGGGGAGCCATTGGGATGGCCTCCCAGACCTTCTTGCCCTCTGGCGCCACCTCGTCAGGGCCCGGAGCGGGGGTGTTCGCCGGCGGCTGCGCCGTCCCCTCCGGTTCCTCCGTCGCCGGCTTGCTGCCCGCGCAGCTGTAGAGCAGGGCGAGTGTGATGGCCAGTATACGGCTTACACTGCGACTCACTTGACCACGCGAAGGGCGTCCAGGTTCACCTCGTATCCACCCTCGACGATCACCGACTTCTTCTGCTTCTTCTCGATCTTGACGAACCACCAGCGGCTGAACAGCGCTTCCTTTCGCGTCTTCGGCGCGCGGTAGATGCTTCCATCCTTGATGTCGGGAACCAGGACCTGGGCCCCCACCTTGATATCCTTCTTGGTTGCGACCTTGGTCTGCCACGCGTGGGCGGTGTCGAGGATCTTGCCGTTGTTCAGGCTCAGGAACCGGCCCTCGCCTCCCTCGAAGGGGCTCACCGCAGCCGAGATCGACACATAGGTG
>JAFDER010000155.1 GCA_019310245.1 Deltaproteobacteria bacterium | reverse complement strand
GACCGCGACGTGGAACACCACCGAGACTTGGAACGCGCTCAAGTTCTCGATCGCGGACCCGCACTACTATGCGTACGAGTTCCAGTCCAATTGCCCGGGCTCGGTGGGAAGCGCCGCGCTGTTCACCGCGCGCGCCAGGGGCGACCTGGACGCTGACGGCGCCGAGTCCACATTCGAGCGCGTCGGGACCGTCAACGACCAGATGGAGGTCCAGGGCTCCGGCGGCCTCTACGAGTTCCAGCCCACCGAGTAGCGAGCAGCCGCACCCGCCCGACCGCACCTTTACACCCGGACATGATCGGCCTACCCTGAACGGGTCCAGTGATGATCCGCAGAGCTCTCAGCCGACATTCGACTATCGTGCAGGCGGGCGTGTTCGTGTGCGCGCTGTCCCTCATGCTCCTCGCGCGGCTGGACGCCCGGGAGGTCAACTCCATGTACGTCCCGCCCCGGGGAAGCGTGTACCGCCTGCCGAACGCGGAGTTCGCCAGGTTCGCCACGCTCGGCTACCACGAGGCCGCCGCAGACCTCGCGTGGCTCCGCACCATCATCTACTACGGCGAGGAAGCCACCGTGCGCGGCCGGTTCGAGCACTTCGACTCCTACGCGAACCTCGTCATCGCACTGGATCCGCAGTTTCACCGGATCTACCAGTGGGCCGGCGTCCTCTCCATCTACAGCAGGGCCGTCATCACACGGGAGGTGATCGAGAGCTCGATCGACTTCCTCGGGCGGGGCACGGAGCGGTTCCCCATGGACGGGGAGATGCACTACATGCTGGGGTTCAACCTCTACTTCGAGTACCCGCCCCACCTCGCGGGAGACGAGAAGGCCATCCGCAAGGCAAAGCTCGAGGGAATCGAGCACCTCAAGGCGGCGGTGGTCTCGGGGACCGGACCGACGTGGCTCCCGAACATGGTCGCCGGCCTCATGACGAAGCAGGGCATGAACGAGCTCGCGATCAACAGCCTGTACGAATCCCTGGCCGTGGTCGAGGATCCCGAGACGAGGGCCAAGATATTCGAGAGGATTGATGAGCTCGAGGCCTCGGCCGCCGGCTCGAGCCAGACACACTCCATGCGGGCATTCCAGCGGGAGTGGACGGAGACCTACCGCTACCTCTCGATGGACATGTTCATGCTCCTGCGCCCCAGGCCCCTCTTCCCGCCCGAGGCTTCCATCGAGCCGGTCTTCGAGTCGGACGACGCGCTGGAAGTGCTCGACACGCTGGACGTCGACAGCTGACCATCAGAACTTGTAGATCTTCTCGCACCGCGGACACGTTCCCCCCATCTTGCGGTCCGGGAGAACGGCCCCGCACTCGCAGACCCAGCCGATCTGCTGTGCGGGGACGCCGACGACGAGAGCGTACTCAGGCACGTCGGCGTTGATCACGGCTCCTGCACCCACCATGGCGTACTCGCCCACGGTCACGGGGCACACCAGGGTGCAGTTGGCGCCAAGAGAAGCGCCTTTCTTCACCTCGATGCGCGTGAACTCGTCGACGCGCGAGACGTGCGAGCGTGGCGTGCGCACGTTGGTGAACACCACCGAGGGCCCCACGAACACGTCGTCCTCGATCACCACGCCGTCGTAGACCGAGACGTTGTTCTGGACCTTCACGCGGTCGCCGATCTTCGCACCGGCCATCACGAACACGTTCTGGCCAAGGTTGCAGTCCTGCCCGATCTTCGCCCCCGGCATCACGTGCGTGAAGCGCCAGATGCGGGTGCCGTCTCCGATCTCCGCCCCTTCCTCGACGTCGGCAAGTGGGTGGATCATGACCATCTTCACTTCGCTCATGTCAGCTCCACAGGCTCGCCCCCCAGCTCCATGGAGCTCTGGGCAGCCACGAGTAGGCGCACGATCCACAGCCCCTCCTCGCCATCCGTCCGCGGCGTTGCGTTCGTGCGCACGCAATCCAAAAAATGTTCCGCCTCGAGCCGGAGAGGCTCGGCAAAGGGCACCTTCGGCGCCCAGACGTCTCCATCGCGAAGGGTCAGGAACTCCCCGAACGATCCGTACTCCGGAGGATGATCGTAGCCCTTGTCGAAGACGCGGATCTTCTCGCTCGGGCTCACGTCGTCGAACGTGACCATCCGCCGGCTGCCGACGATGGTCATCCTGCGCTCCTTGTGCGGATCGAGCCAGGAAAGCTGGACCTGCGCCATCATCCCGCCCTCGAAGGTCACGTTCATGAAGACCACGTCCTCCACGGGAGGCCTGAGGTAGCAGTGGCCCCTGGCGCACACGGTCGTCGGCCGCGCGGCGGGGAACAGCTCGTGGATGATCGACAGGTCGTGCGGCCCGAAGCACCACAGCGCGTTCTCGTCCGTACGGGCCGTCCCCAGGTTCACGCGCTGGGAGTAGAGGTAGTAGACGTCGCCGAGCTCGCCGTCGGCGATCATGCGCCGGAGCATGTCCACTGCCGGATGGTACACCATGAGGTGTCCGACCATCAGGACGAGCCCCTTCTCCCGCGCGCTGTCGTGTATACGTCGCGCATCCTCGATGTCGAGAGCCATGGGCTTCTCCACGAGGACGTGCTTGCCGGCCTCGAGGAAGCGCTCCGCGATCTCGGCATGGGTGCGGGCGGGAGTGGCCACCACGACGGCCTCGAGCTCGCCGTCCGAGACGAGCTCCTCGAGGTCGGTGGAGGCCCGCGCAGCGGGTGCCATCTCGGAGGCCTGACCCAGCCGGTCCACGTCCCGGTCGCAGACCCACGTCAGGCTCGAACCCGGAAGGGAGGAGAAGGTGCGGACGTGGTTGCGTCCCCAGTAGCCGGCGCCGACGACAGCGACGTTGACCCTGCGCACATCGCTCATGCCTCACCTCTACCACGGTCTTCATGGAAGTCCAGGACGGCCTGGGCAACCTCCTCCACGTCCGAGGGAGCGAGCAGCGGATGCACCGGGATGGCGAGCACCTCGCCGGCGGCCCGCTCGGCCTCGGGAAAAGCGCCCTCCTTCGAGCGGAGGGTTCCCATCACCTCCTGCATGGGCATGGGCATGGGATAGTAGACCTCCGAGGCGATCCCGCGCCCCCCGAGGAAGGTACGCAGATCGTCGCGTCTCTGCGTCCGGATGACGAACTGCGCCCAGGTGCACGTGGTTCCGGGCCTCTCGAACGGCAGGGTCGTTTGACCTTCCGCCTCGAGCGGCGCCAGTCTCTGTCTGAGGAGCTCGGCGTACCTGCGGCGCGTGGCGATCCACCCATCGATGCGTTGAAGCTTCACCCGGAGCACGGCCGCCTGCAGAGGATCGAGCCGGAAGTTGCCGCCCGGCCGGGCATGAAGGTTCTTGCCCACCGCTCCGTGCTTGCGGACGGATCCGAGGATTGCCGCCAGCTCGGAATCATCCGTGCTCACGAGCCCCCCGTCCCCGGCACACCCCAGCGGCTTGGCGGGGAAGAAGGAGAAGCAGCCCATCGATCCCAGGCCGCCCACCTTCCTCTCCCCCAGCTCCGCGCCGAAGGCCTGGGCTGCGTCCTCGATGACCGGAACGTCCAGGTCTCCGATCGCCTCGACGTCGACGGGCTGGCCGAAGAGGTGGACGAGGAGCACGGCCCGCGTCCTCTCCCCGACGGCATCACGCACCGCTGCGGGATCCGCGTTGAAGCCGGATTTCTCGATGTCCACGAACACGGGGGTCGCACCCACCCTCAGGATCGCACCTGCCGTTGCGAAGAACGAGAAAGCACCGGTCACGACCTCGTCGCCCGGACCGATCCCCAGCGCGAGCAGAGCGGCCTGGATGGCATCCGTCCCCGAGCTCACGCCGCAGGCGTGGGCCACGCCCAGGTACTCCGCCGTCTCCTTCTCGAAGGCCTCGACCTCGGGACCGAGAATGTACCGTCCCGAGGCCATGACCCTGCCCACGGCCGCGTCCAGATCGTCCTTGAGAAGCCGGTACTCTCCGGCGGGATCTGCGAGCGAGATGCGGATCGGCGGCACGTCGGTCATGCCCCCGTATCTACAACATCGCCCGACGAACTTCCAGGCAACGCGCACGGGTAGGCTGTGCTACTCTGTTCATCGCATGGAGGCCTCCTGCAACCGCGCGGCCTGGGCGGGCCTGCTCCTGTCACGGCTCGCCGTCGGCATCGTGCTCGTCCTCCTGCTCGTGCCCGTGTCGCTCGACGATTCCTTTCGCATGTTCTACGCGCTCTGGTGGTACGACCACCCGAGCTTCTACCCCCTTCCGTTCTGGCTGCCCGGACAGTTCTACCTGTACGGACTCGTCTCGGGCATGGCCTCCGACGCCCTGCTCACGCCGCGCATCGTCACGCTCGCCCTGCACCTCGGGACCGGATGCCTGCTCGCCCTCGATCGCAGCGCAGACCCGCCCGTGAGGTGGGTCGCGGCCGTCTGGCTCATGCTCTCGCCTCTCTCGCTCGTCCTGGGCACGGTGCCCCTGTCCGAGGCGCTGTTCGTGCTCCTCGTGCTCGGAGGTCTCGTGGCCATGAGCCGATTCCTCGACTCGGGAAGACCCTGGGCTCTCGCGGCATCGACCCTGCTCTACCTCGGCGCCGCGCTCGTCCGCTACGAGGGATGGGTGCTGCTTCCCCTGTTCACCGCGTTCACGTTCGCCCACAGGACGACGGCGATCTCGAGGCCGACCATCTGGGCCCTGCGCATCCTGCCGTGGACGTTTCCCGCCGTGTGGATGCTGCTCCTGTGGAGGCTCGAGGCCAATCCGGTCCTCTTCCTCGACAACATCAGGATGGACCTGTACGGCTCGGGGGATCTGCGCGCCGCGTTCTCCTCTCCCGCCTCCTGGGTCATCGGCCTGCAGGTCGCGGCGGCCCTGGCCTCGCTCGCGCCCGGGATCGCGGCCGCGGTCCGCCGTCGAGCCTCCATGCGAGACCTGCTCTGGGAAGCGCACCTGGCCGCAGCCGTGCTCTTCCTCGCCTGGACCCTCGCGACGGACAACATCCCGTCCCAGTACGCCATCCGCCTCTTCTACCCCGTCATCGTCTTCGCCTCGGTCCCGGCGGCACGCCTGCTCGCGGGCGCGGTGCGCCCTTCCAGGCTGGTCGCGGCGGGGGCCCTCTCGGGCCTTGTGCTGTCCGTGGCCGGTCTGTCGTACGCCCTGACGCTGGAGCCCGGACATGACGGGCCGAGCTTCGAGACGGCGCGGCAGGTGCGCGAGGCGTACGCCCGGGGCGTCATCGACGAGCAGGACCACGTCATCGTCGACATGGAGCCGCCGGGGACCATGTCCCTGGTGGTGTACGCGAACAGGCACGACACGGTCCACGCGGATGCTGGATTCTCGAAGAGCTACCTCGAATGCTGGGAGATGAGCCCGCCCGGATGGGTGAAGAGCGTCCGCATGGCCGTCGTCCTCGATGAGAGCCACGCCTCCTACCTCGAGACGCTGGGATGGCGGAGGTGGCAGGGAACGCCCCCCTGGTCGATCTACGTCAGACCGGCAGGCTCCCCGGCGCCGGGAGCCTGCCCGTGAACCGGAGGAAGTTCCTCAGGACCTGCGCGTGTCTCACGCTCACGGGCGCCGCGCCTGCGCTCCTGTCCTGCCACGCCGCCTGCCGGCGCAAGACGCCGCCGCCGGCTCCGGCGGCACCCCGGGCCGTGAACTTCGAGGCGTCCTACCTCGCCCTGCACTCGAGCGGCGAGCTCGCGAAGCGCGGCGAGGCCCTGTGGGACATGATGGCCTCCTGCCAGCTGTGCCCGCGCAGGTGCGGCGCGAAGAGGATCGACGGAGAGGAGGGATTCTGCCGTGCGTCCTCGGCCCTGGAGATATCCGGATTCAGCCCGCACTTCGGCGAGGAGGCTCCCCTGGTTGGCAAGGGGGGGTCCGGCACGATCTTCCTGACGAACTGCACCCTGCGCTGCGTGTTCTGCATCAACTGGGAGACGAGCCAGGGAGGCGACGGGGTCGTCCGGTCCATCGACGACATGGCCGACATGATGCTCAGCCTTCAGGACACGGGATGCCACAACGTCAACATGGTCACGCCCACGCACTACTCGCCGCACATCGTCCTCGCCCTGGACAGGGCAGCGTCGAAGGGCCTCACGGTGCCGGTGGTCTGGAACACGTGCGGCTGGGAGAGGCTCGAGATCCTGCAGATCCTCGACGGCATCGTCGACATCTACCTGCCGGACTACAAGTACTCGGACGGGAAGATGGCCGCAAAGTACTCCTCGACCGCGGAGGACTACCCCGACGTCGCCCGGGCCGCCCTCCTCGAGATGAACCGCCAGGCGGGCGTCGCGAAGCCGCCGCTGTCGGGCCTCATGCAGAGAGGCCTCATGATCCGCCACCTCGTCATGCCCAACGACGTCTCCGGCTCCGGGGAGGTGATGAGGTGGATCGGGGCCAACCTGCCGAAGGACACCTACGTCAACATCATGTCCCAGTACAGGCCGATGTACAAAGCCCATGACCACGAGGAGATCGCGCGGCCCATCACGCGCGATGAATACCACGTCGTCGTCCAGACGGCTCGCAAGGCCGGCCTCACCAACCTCGAGATCCAGGGCTACCCGCTCTCCTGATGGCACGGCACCACGGACCCCTTTACGAGAAACCCCTACTCTGCTTTCATCCCTGACTCGAGCTTGATGCCGCGGTAGCAGGGGATGGATCTCAAGAGAAGCTACAGAGAGGACCTGAAGCTCTTCGAGTCGAGGGCCCATCTCGTCGCGTTCGCGGTCCTCGTGGTCACCCTCGCCATCCTCCCCTTCGCCATCCAGGACTTCTACCTGTACATGTTGAGCCTCATCGCGACGAACGTGCTCGTCGCGATCGGCCTCAACATCCTCGTGGGATACACGGGGCAGATCTCGCTCGGGCACGCGGGATTCTTCGCCATCGGCGCGTACACCCAGGCCCTCCTCGTGACCAAGGCGGGACTCCCCTTCCCGCTCGCCCTCCCGATCGCGGGGTTCGTCTCGGCCTGGTTCGGCGTGCTCCTCGCGCTGCCGGCGCTCAGGCTCACCGGCCCCTACCTGGCCATCGCCACGCTCGGCTTCGGCATGGCGGTCACGCAGATCATCGGACATGCCGAGTTCTTCGGCGGGCGCAACGGGATCAAGGTCCCGAAGCCCGACTTCCTGGCCTCGGCCCTCACCGATGACCAGCGGATGTACATCGTGATCATCCCGATCACGGTGGTGCTCGCGATCGTCGCCTACAACCTCATGCGCTCACGTGTTGGACGCGCCATGGTGGCCGTGCGCGACTCCGACATCGCGGCCGAGACCATGGGAATCAACCTCGTCGTGACCAAGAGCCTGTCCTTCGCCGTGAGCGCCTTCTTCACGGGAGTCGCGGGGGGGCTCATGGCCCACCTGCTCGGCTTCATCAACCCGGACATCTTCAACCTCATGCTCTCCATCCAGTTCCTCGCCATGGTGGTCGTGGGCGGCCTGGGTTCGATCCTGGGTTCGATCCTCGGGGCCATCCTCATGACTCTCCTCCCCCAGCTCCTGTCCGGAGTGAAGGACTTCCCGCTGATCATCTACGGCGCGATCATGGTGGCCATCGTCATGCTCGAGCCCATGGGGCTCCGGGGCCGCTGGCTGAAGGTCAAG
Source organism: Deltaproteobacteria bacterium (assembly GCA_019310245.1). Classification (GTDB taxonomy): domain Bacteria; phylum Myxococcota_A; class Polyangia; order DRWM01; family DRWM01; genus JAFDER01. The sequence continues at coordinate 126 of JAFDER010000155.1, read as the reverse complement.
ATCTACTGGAAGAAGTGGCCCTTCTGATGCTCGGTCAGCTCATCATCAGCGGCCTGTCCATCGGCTTCTGCTACGCGCTCATCGCCATCTCGATGGTGATCATCTACAAGACCTCCGAGGTGCTCA
>JAFDER010000154.1 GCA_019310245.1 Deltaproteobacteria bacterium | reverse complement strand
TCAAGATGAAGGAAGGGACAGGCCGGGAACAGGATGCCGCCGACATCCGATATCTCGAGAAGGTGAACGATGGGCGATGAGCAGGCCAAGCGGGGTTTCGACTACTTCCTGACCGAGGAGCAGCTCGAGAGCTACCGCAGAAAATCCCTGGCCTTGCGCCTCGAATGGCTCTATCAGGGCAACCTGCTGCGCATGCACCTGCCCCGACACATCAAGGAGCGCCAGGACCGGTTCCGTCGTTGAGCGGGCTCGGGATCGAGCGACCCGCGATGGACTCGAGCCTGTGAGCGGGCTCGGGATCGAGCGACCCGCGATGGACTCGAGCCTGGAGGCGACCGCCTCCATGTCGGCCGGCCGATCCGAGGGTTCCTTGGCGAGCATCTCGAGCACGAGCGCCGCGAGCGGTGCGGGAAGCCCGGGCGCGTGCTGCGTCGGAGGAGGAGGCGGCTGCGTGATGTGCTGGCTGAGCACCGAGGCGGTGTCGCCCTGGAACGGGGTCGCGCCCGTGGCCATCTCGTAGAGCGTGACCCCGAAGGCGTAGACGTCCGTGCTGGCGTCGGCCTTCCGGCCCGATGCCTGCTCCGGGCTCATGTAGGCTGGAGAGCCCAGGATCGAGCCCTCCTGCGTGAGCTGCGGCGCCTGCCGCGCCAGCTTCGCGATGCCGAAGTCCATCACCTTGGGCACGGAGCCTTCCGCGAGCATGACGTTGTCCGGCTTGAAGTCGCGGTGGATCACGCCGCTCGCGTGGGCGTAGGCCATGGCACGGGCCATGGGCACGGCGAGAGCGACCAGCGCGTCGACGGGCAGGGCTCCGCGCTCGTCCAGGAGCTCCGCGAGGCTCCTGCCCTCGACGAGCTCCATGGCCATCCACATGCCGCTCTCGTCGTCGACGAGATCGAAGACCTGGACGATGTTCGGGTGGGCGAGCCTGGCGAGCAGACGGGCCTCCTGCCTGAAGCGAGTGGCGAGCGCGTCGTCGCGCTTGAGCTCGGCCGGCAGCTCCTTGAGCGCGACGACCCTGTCGAGAACGCTGTCGCGCGCCCTGTAGACGATGCCCATGCCTCCGCGGCCGATCTCCGCCTCCACCTCGTAGCGGTTCCGGGTCGTCGTCACGGACGCGCCGGGCAGCGTCACGCCGGTGTTGCCGGCAAGCATCGTCCTCGCGGTCGCATCGTCCTGCTCGCGCGGCCGCTGCACGACCTTGGGAATGTGCAGCCACAGGAGCGTGGACGTGGCCGCCGCCGTGCCGGCCCACCAGAACGCGAGCAAAAATGCGTCCAGCACCTCGGCCCTGGGGTTCTTGCGCTTGACCTTCTTGAGGCCCAGGAAGCCCGCGCGCTTGACCTGGGGCCTGAACACCGATTCCGCCACCGCCTCCGTCGCGTGGGGCACCGCGAAAAGGCCGAGAAGGAAGCACAGGGCCAGAGTGACCTGCGCCGCGTGGGCGGTCAGGAGCCAGCGGCCGAGGAGCGATGGCCGGCCCACGAGCGTCCCGATCTGTCCTGCCGGCTCGATGAGGCGATGGAGCACCATGGATACGTGAGTGTATCGCCACGCGGTAGAGCGAACAACTTCCCAATATCGCGATCCCGTCCCTGCGCCCGAATGATGTCCTGTGCATCCAAGCCCCTGCTGGTATAGTGGGCGAGATGGCAGGAGTGGACGACAGGTACGCCCGGCAGCGGGTCCTGCCCGAGATCGGGGACAGGGGACAGGAGAGGCTCATGGAGGCCTCGGCCCTGATCGTCGGCTGCGGCGCGCTGGGCACCGTGGAGGCGGAGCTCCTGGCCAGGGCCGGTGTGGGCCGGATCCGCATCGCGGACCGCGACGTGGTGGAGGAGAACAACCTGCAGAGGCAGGTGCTGTTCGACGAGCAGGACGTGCGCGACGGCCTGCCCAAGGCAGAGGCCGCGGCGAGGAAGCTGCGGGCGATCAACAGCACGATCACGATCGAGGCCATGGTCAAGGACGTGACGCCGCGCAACGTCGAGCAGATCATCGACGGCATGACGGTCGTGCTGGACGGCACGGACAACTTCGAGACGCGCTACCTCTTGAACGACGCCTGCGTCAAGCACGCCACGCCCTGGGTGTACGGCGGCGTGCTGGGCACGAGCGGCACGACGATGGCCGTGGTGCCGCACGAGGGACCGTGCATCCGGTGCCTGTTCCCCGAGCCGCCCCCGCACGGTTCGATGCCCACGTGCGAGACGGCCGGCGTGCTGAGCGCGGCGTCGGCCATGATCGCCTCCCTCGAGACGGCCGCGGCCATCAGGCTCATCACGCAGCAGGAGCCCGGGGAACACAGGCTGGTGCAGATCGACCCGTGGAGCGGCTCGTTCCTCTCGGTCCGGGTCGAGAGGCGCGCGTCCTGCCCCTGCTGCGGCCAGGGCAAATACGAGTACCTGGATGCCATGGAGACGTCCTGGATCACCACCCTGTGCGGCCGCAACTCGATCCAGATCGAGCCCGCGCACGCCTCGAGCCTCTCGCTCGACGACGTGGCCGCGCGGCTCGAGGCCGTGGGCACGGTCACGAACAACGGCATGCTCATCAAGGTGGAGATCGGCGAGCACCGGCTGCTCGTCTTCCCGGACGGACGCGCCATCATCCAGGGCACCACGGACGAGGCCGTGGCCCGCAGCCTCTACTCGAAGTACCTCGGCAACTAGGATCGCCGCGGCCGTGACGATACCCGGAAACCTCCTCACCACGGCGATGGGCGTCATGCCGCACAGGGACGTGGAGCGCGCCATCGAGGCGGCGATGAGCCTGGACGTGCCCTTCTGGCCCCAGCTCCCGCTCCTGAGCTACCGCGAGGACATGTACGTCCAGGCGTCCGAGCATTTCCCGGGCATCGTGCTGGACATGAAGGCGCGCACGCTCGGTTTCTCCATGGACCGTTTCGTCGAGGAGGCCGAGGAGGTGCTGGCCCGGTTCGACGACCCGGCGTGGTTCGACGTGAGCGAGGGCTACTCGCAGGTCTACCACCGCTTCCTCGAGCTGGACCTGTCCGGCCGGCCCGCCATCCGTGGCCAGATCGAGGGCCCGGTGAGCTTCGGGTTCAACGTGCTGGACCAGGACGAGAGGCCGATCCTGTTCGACGACACGGTGCGGCCCTTCATGCTCGAGTTCCTGGCCAGGCGGGTCAACGCCCAGCTGGCACGCCTCAAGCAGTGCAATCGCAACGCGTTCATGTTCGTGGACGAACCGGGACTGCAGTTCGTCTTCAGCGCGATGTCGGGCTACGCGGACCAGGCGGCGCGCACCGACATGGAGACCTTCCTGTCCATGATCGACAGGCCGCGCGGCATCCACCTGTGCGGCAACCCGGACTGGGACTTCCTGCTCGAGATGGACATGGAGGTGCTGTCCCTCGACGCGTACACGAACGCGGAGGTGGTGGCGTCCTATGCACCGTCCATCCGCCGGTACCTGGAGCGCGGGGGCTCCATCGTGTGGGGCATCGTGCCGTCGAACGTCGAGCCGTTCACATCGGAGAGCGTCGACTCGCTCGAGCAGCGGCTTGAGGGCATCTGGAACGCACTCCAGAAAGCGGGGATGGACCGCGAGCTCCTGATCGCGCGCTCGATGCTCTCGCCGGCCACGTGCTGCCTCGTGAACCCGGATGGCGAACGGACCGTCGAGAAGGCGTTCCGGGCGCTGACCGAGCTGTCCGCGAGGATGAGGGAGAGGATGGGACTGGCGTGACGTTCACGGCCGAGAGCCCACGCATCGTGCTCGCCTCCACGTCGAGGCACAGGCGGATGCTCATGGACAGGCTCGGCGTGGCGTACGCCGTCGCGGCGCCGCGCTGCGACGAGCTCCTGCGCGAGGACACGCACCCGCGCGAGGGCACGCGCGAGCTGTCCCGGCGCAAGGCGCAGAGCGTCCGCGAGGGATACCCGCAGAGCCTGATCGTCGGCTCGGACCAGATGGCCGTCCTGGACGGCGAGATCCTCTCGAAACCTGGAACGCCGCGCCGCGCCGAGGACCAGCTCCTGCGTCTCGCGAAACGCACGCACGAGCTGTGGACGAGCGTGTGCGTGCTCGACGCGCGCACAGGCCGGGGGCTCACGCACACGGAGCTCTGGAGGATGACCATGCGGCCGCTCGGGCGGGAAGAGGTCCGCGACTACGTGCAGGCGGACGAGCCGCTCGACTGCACCGGCAGCTACCGATACGAGGGCCGGGGGGCGAGGCTCTTCGAGAGGGTCGAGGGCACGGATCCCACGGCCATCACGGGGCTTCCGCTCCTCGCGCTCGCCGGCCTGCTGGGAGAGCTGGGCGTGCCGCTGACGCCGCGAAAACTTGACACCACGATGATGTGACCCATATCCAGTCAATATAGGATGAATGGATCCCTTCGATCGCGCGCGTGGATCAGCGCATCCGCGCTCGTCATGGCTCTTGCCGCCGGCGCGGCCGCAAAGACGGAAAAGGTCACGCTCACGCACGAGGTGCGCAAGGGCGAGACGCTGAGCCACATCTCCGAGCGCTACGGCGTGCCCATCGACGACATCCTCAAGTGGAACGACCATCTCGAGAAGAAGACCCCCACGATCGACGCCGCGGACGTGGAGAAGGCCGCCTTCAAGCTCAGGCCGGGAATGAAGCTCAAGCTGCCCGGAAAGCCGAGCGGCAAGAGCGGCACCATCACCTACAAGGTCAAGAAGGGCGACAGCCTCTGGTCCATCGGAAAGAAGTTCCACGTCAAGCAATCCGTGATCATCAAGTGGAACGGCGGCCAGTTCAAGGACAAGCCTGCGGGCAAGAGCAAGACGGTCTCGGTGGACGAAGCCGCGAAGAACCTCAGGACCGGGATGCTGCTCAAGGTGCCGGGCAAGCCGAGCGGCTCCGCCAAGAAGGTCATCTCGTACAAGGTCAAGAAGGGCGACAGCCTCTGGTCCATCGGGAAGGACTTCAACGTCAAGCCGAAGGTGCTCGTCAGCTGGAACCCCGACAAGCTCGGCGGCACGAACGGCGCACACCCGAAGGGCAAGAAGAAGGGCAAGAAGGACGCAACGGGCTACCCCGTGATCCACCCCGGGATGGAGCTCCTCATCCACGCCACGCGGCCCGACCTGGGCGAGCGCGTCGCGATCCTGCGGATCAAGCCCGGCCAGACGGTCAAGAAGGTGGCCAAGAAGTATGGCGTCGAGTACAAGAAGCTGCTGGCCGCGAACTTCGTCATGCCCAAGGACAAGCTCAAGCCCGGCCACGTGCTCGAGGTGCCCCTGCCCGTCACGAAGAAGGACACGAAGAGCGTGGGCTCGCCCAACTCGGGAAAGCTCATCGCCGGGGAGAGGATGCCCGACGGACCGGGCTGGGTCATCAAGCAGCCTCAGCTCGCCTACGGCACCAGCGAGACGATCTCCACCCTCGTCACCTGCATCGCCTCGGTGCAGGCGAAGTACAAGAAGACGTCCGACATCGTCATCGGCCACCTCTCGAAGAAGGGAGGAGGCAAGTTCAAGCCGCACAAGTCTCACGCGAGCGGCCGAGACGCCGACATCGGCTACTACTTCACGGACCTCACGCCCAAGCAGTTCGTCAAGGTGAGCGGCAACCTGGACGTCAAGCGCACGAACCACTTCATCGAGTGCCTCGTCGAGTCCGGCAGGACCCAGTACATCTTCATCAACTCGTACATCCAGAAGGCGCTGTACCAGAACTTCAAGAACCGCGGCTTCGGCGCGGAATTCCTCACGAACGTCTTCCAGTACCCCCAGGCCGAGGGCAAGCAGCTCGGCATCATCCGCCACGAGAAGGGGCACGACGACCACATGCACATCCGGTTCTTCTGTCCCGAGGGCGACCCGGCGTGCCACGACTAGCAACGGCCGCCGCGGCCGTCCTCCTGCTCGGCGCGTGCAGCCACTGCGGATCGCAGGGGTCACCGCGGCAGACCGGTGAACGCTACGACGCCTCCCCTGCCACCCGTGCGCAGAGCGAGGAGCCTCCGGGGCAGGACGCCGCGACCGGCGAGCAGCAGGAAGCCGACGGCGAGGAGGCGAGCATCGACATGCTGGCCGATCCGGACCGGATCGAGGTCGGGGCGGACCCCGGCTCGCGCTACGTCGATCTCTCCCGCCCGGCGGGGCTGTGGATCCTGAGGAATCGCTCGGCGCTCAGGGGATGGCAGAGCGAGAGCGCGGGAGGCCTGGAAGGCGTGGCCCTGGACGGCGACGGGCTCACGCTCAGACTCTCGTCGGACGACGGGGCCGGCAGGTGCATGAAGCTGCTCGTGGGGGTCAGCGGCGCGACCAAGGTGCAGGTGGCGCGCAGGGCGGGCCGGGCCGTCTCGTCCAGCCTCGAGCAGGGGCCGCATCTCATCGATGGTCCCTGCCCGCTGGGGGGAGACTCCATCCAGGACTTCATCGTCAAGGCGACGGGCGATGGAGCGGTCCTCGCGGGCGTGTGGCTCGTGCCGGAGTCCGTGGCGCCCGCCACCGCGCCGCCCACGATCGAGCCATGCAAGAACGGAGCGGGGATCCGGATCGCGCCCGGTACCTCTGCGCGCGCAGCCGCTCTCGCCCCGCCGGGATCGCGGATAGACGTCAAGGCCACGGGACCGGGGGCGGGTGTGCTGGACGTATCCATCATCACGGACGCGGCCGAGGAGCCGATCGGCATCGCGCTCGAGAGGGTCGAGGGCGGGGCCGCGGGTTCGAGAGGCGTCAAGAGCGAGCGTGCCGCCGCTATCGAGGTTCTCGCGTTCCTGCCCGCCAGCGCGGCCGGACCGGCCTGCCTCGAGCGCATGGCGATCTCCACTCCGCCCGAGGAGGTGAAGCAGACCCGGCCCGGCACGTTCGACGCGGTGGTGCTCATCGTTTCCGACACCATGCGCGGCGACCTCTATCCCCACGCACAATCGTCCGTCCGCGTCGAGATGCCCAACCTGCAGGCCTTCGCGTCGCGCTCCACGAACTACCTGCAGGCCACGGCGCACTCGAGCTACACCAAGCCATCCGTGGGCACGATCCTCACCGGCCTCTACCCCGACGAGCACGGCGGCCTGGCGCGAAAGGCGCCCGTGAGCGAGGAGGCGACCCTCGTCTCCGAGATCCTCGAGAAGGCGGGGGTGCACACCGTGGCATTCCTGTCGAACTTCTTCTTCAACCCCTCGTTCGGCATGCGCCGCGGCTGGAGCGAGACGCACTCCATCGACCCCTGGAACGCGGCGCTCGACGACGAGGTCGTGATCGAGGAGGTGCAGAGGTGGACGCAGGGAGGCGTGCCGGACGGGCCGCTGTTCGTCTACATCCACCTCATGGCCGCGCACGCGCCCTACACGGCGCCGGAGCGGATCCGCAAGGCGTTCCTGCAGGGAGCGGGGCTGGCCGCGCGGCTCAGCCCCCGGCACACGGCGCAGCTCATCAAGGACCTGACGAGCGGCAAGGAGCCACGGCTGACACCGAGGGAGAAGAATCAGCTCAAGTCGCTCTACAGGGCCGATGCGGCGTACCACGACGAGGTGATGGGCCGACTCCTCGAGGCCCTCGAGGAGTCGAAGCTGCTCGATCGCGCCCTCGTCATCTACACCTCGGACCACGGAGAGGAGTTCTACGAGCACGGCCGCGTGGGGCACGGCACGGGCCTCTGGCACGAGCAGGTGCACGTGCCGCTCATCGTCCGCACGCCCGGACAGGATGATGGCGCGATCACGTCCCGCGACGTCGGTCACATCGACATCGTGCCCACGGTGCTCGAGGCGTTCGGCCGGCCCGTACCACCCACCCTGCACGGCCGCTCCCTGCTCGCGCTCGCCGGCGAGCCCACGACGCTCTACAGGCCCCTGCTCCTGCAGCACTGGACGGGCCGGTGGGGGATCCAGCTCGGGCCCTGGAAACTGCAGCGAAGACCCGCGGACGAGCGGCTCTCGTGGAGCTTCAAGTCGGAGGAAACGGAAATGGACACCGCCTCAGTGCCCGTGCTCCACCGCCTGCTCAGGAGGCACCTTGCCTGGAGCTACG
>JAFDER010000153.1 GCA_019310245.1 Deltaproteobacteria bacterium | reverse complement strand
ACCGGTGCCTCTTCATGAAGTAGTCGACGTGGTCCTTCCTCGCGCTGCGCGAGAGGGGCTTCTCCTGGACCGCCTTCTCGATCTCCGTGAGCCTCTCGAGCGACTTCTCGTCGTCCGCCGGGACCTCGACCTTCTCGATCGAGGCGGTCTTGACGGTTGTGTAGGAGGAGGTCCTGCCGCCGATGAGGCCCACCATCCCCATCCCCATCCCGCCGCCCCCCTTGCTCATCTTCGCGCTCACGCCGGAGATGCCTCCACCCAGGTCGAGCGCGTCCAGGAGCCCCGTCTCGCCCCCCCCTGCGCCGAGCATGGCGCCGAGCGAGTCCTCGTACTCGATCTCCTCCTCGCCGGTCCACGCGTACCGGTCGTCGTCCTGCTTGACCGCGAAGTCCCTGTACATCTTCTCGCTCTCGAGGACGATGAACGACGTGACCCGGCTGGCGAGCGCGTAGTCGACGGACAGCTTCTCGATCTCCTTGACGGACTCCTTGCCGCCCGCGAGCGTGAGCGCGTCGATCTTGTTCGAGGCCCACATGAGCGGCACGAAGGCGTTCGTCTCGCTCGCCTCGCCCACCTTGAAGCCGTACGTCTTCTCGAACCCGGCGCCCGACACGCTCCCCTTCAGCGTCACCTGGGCGTCGCCCCGTCCCGCGTACCGGCCCGTGACCACGAGGTCCTCGCCGGGACCCAGGTTCGAGACGCTCTCGGGAAAGATCTCCTCGACCTCGATCCCGTCGAACGTGATCCGCACGTCCTCGAGCACGGGCGTCCTCATCGCCGTGATGATCCTCACCGCCGCGGTCCACAGGTCCTCTCCGGTGCTCAGGTGATGGAACTTCCCGCCGGACTGCCGCGCGAGCCGGCCCATGAGCAGCGCGTCCACGCTCGATCCCACGCCGATGGTCATCAGGGAGGCGTCGCCGAGCAGGGATCCGGCCAGTGCCGCGAGCTTCTCGGGCCTCTTCTCGCCCAGCGTGGCCGCGCCGTCGCCGATGAGCACGACCCTGGCGTTGCCGCCGTCGCCGGCCGCCTCCCCCGCGGCCGCGAGCGCCTCCTCGAGGTTCGTGGCGCCGGCCGGCGGGATCCCGCCGACGAACGCGCCCGCCTCGTCGACGAGCTCCAGGGACGGCGTCTCCCAGCCGTCCCCGAACGAGCGCGTGTGGACGTCGTACGCGAGGATCTTGACCCGGTCCCTGGTCGAGAGGCTCGCGATGATCGACCCGACGAGCCGCTTCTGGATCTCCATGTCGAGAGCGCTCCGGCTCTGGGAAGTATCGACGAGAAGGATCCAGTCGGCGCTCTGCGGGTACTCGGCCTTCACGCCGCTCAGGTCCGGGGTGAGCGAGAGCATGAAGTAGTCGCGCTCCGCGCCCTTGCCCGCGAAGGTCACCATGTCCGCCTCGGCCTTGCGGGTGGAATCGATGTCGAGGACGAAGTCGGCCAGCGGCATGAACTCCTGCGCCTCGAACTCCACCTCGGTCCTGCCCTCGGCCGCCTTGACGGCCGAGGGGTAGAGCGGCGTGCGCACGGCCGGAGCTCCCCCGCTCCCGGAGACGGCGGCGTGGATCGACATCTGCGGAACCATCACGCCGTCGGACGACATGGGAAGCACGTAGCGGTGGCTCCCGTTCACGCCGGGCAGGGCCTGGATGTAGGAGACCACCACCTTCTTCTCCTGCTCCGAGAAGATGGGGAAGATCCTCGTCTTGAACGTGGATCCGCTCTCCCACTCAGTCAGTGCGGGGTCGAGGAAGAGATCCCTGACGGTCTTCATGATCATCCGGCCCTTCTTGCGGGTGACGATCTCGCCCTCCATCATCTCGCCCTTGATCTCCATGGCATAGCGGTTGATCCGTGCGCCCGGCGGGAGGGAGAACTTGTACGTCCCCTCCACGGTGGCCTTGGTCGGGTTCTTGAAGACCTGCTCCACCTCGGTGAGCGCCACGGAGTCCTGGATCCTGATGGTCACCTTCTGGCTCAGGATGTGGAAGGGCACTGGGATGTCGCCGCGCGCCGTGCGCGCCGAGAGCGTGCCGAGCCCTCGCCTCTGCACGACCTGCGGCCCGCTGTCCTTCTCTCCCGCGACTTCGCCCCGCAGACCGCTCGTCCAGGCGGCGAGGCCCGCCGGATCCTGGATGGGCAGGACGACCACGTTCCCGCCGCTGACCCGGGCCTCCTGGCCCGCGCGCAGCGGCACCTCGCCTCCAGGGCCCTCGAGCACCGCCGCGCCGCTGACGATGGCCACGGACAGCTCCTCGCCCTCGAGCTTCACGCTCATGACCGTGCCCTCGATCCTGATCGTTCCAGCGGGCGTGGCCACGGTCAGAGAGGCCGGTCCCTTGGCGAAGGTCGTGTTGATCCAGGCGGCGCCGCCCGAGAGCTCGATGGAGCCGGGCGGGCCCATCTTCACCTCGGCGCCCGAACCCAGCGCCAGCTCGCGCCGGCCCTCGAGCATCACGAGCGCGCTGGCGCCCTGCCCCACCCTGAGCATCGCCCCCTCGAAGAGCTGCTCGCCCGGGACGCACGTGTGCCACTTGTCGCCCTCCCCGTGCATCAGCACGGACCCCTGATCCGTCCCCGAGGACGCGACGGCGAAGAGCTCGCCGCAGCGGGCCGCCTCGGGAGTCGCCGGAGGGGCGGGCTTGCCGCTCTTCTTGCACCCGCAGACCAGGACCAGGATGACGAGGCAGACGAGTCTTCGCTTCATGACAGACATTCCTTGCTCCTCCACGCACACTACCTCATCCTCCTGGGGACAGGCACCCTACCTCCAACCCATTCAGCTCACCATGCCCCTCGGCAGGGGCACCACCTGGAGCCAATGAGAACCTGCCTAGAGGGTGAGCACGACCGAGACCCGGACGGTGTAGAGGAAGTCCCAGTTGACCTGCGGCGTGGCCGTCTCCTCGTCTTCCTTCACGTTCGTCTCGAAGAAGAAGAAGCTGGCTCCTCCCACGGTGGCCGAGGGGATGATCGCCAGCGTCGGGGGGAACTTCCACAGTGCCCAGCGGTACTCGAGCTTGGCGTAGCCCTGCACGTAGCCGAGCAGCCAGTCCTGCGGCGCGAGCTCGTTCAGGGTCATGTCCTTCGTGAGCCGCGTCTCGCCCAGGCCGAGCTGCATCCAGAAGTCGAAGTAGATGTTGTTCATGCCGCCGCCGACCGTGGCGCCGAAGGCCAGCCCGCCGCCGCGGAAGCGGCCCGTGAACAGGTACTTGTCCAGCGTGTCCGACGCGATGGTCACCTGGTACGGCTTGATGTACTGCACGTACCCCCCGCCGAAGAAGAACCTGGGGATCTTGCTCTTGGGCGCGTGGATGACCGCGTTGGGGTTCTTGCCCGGGATGTAGCGCAGTCCGGCGACGAGCGTCTCGAAGCTCGAGACCACCTTCAGCGGATCGCTCGTGGGCAGGCACCCCTCGGTGTCGGCATCCATGTTGAACGGGATGATGCAGACCTCGTGGCCGCTCTTGGGCTTCGCCATGGTCTGGAAGGAGCGCGCCTCGTACCGGATCGAGGGCTCGAGCATCTTCGTGATCGGAAAGCCGATCTCCGCGAGGACCCACGCCGCCTTGGTGGCGTACGAGCCCCACTTGGCCCCGTCGGCCGTGCTGGACGCGCGGGGGGATGCGGCGTTGTTCGACTCGAAGTAGCCCTTGCGGATGTTGAGCCACTTGAAGAGGCGCGCCTTGAGGCTCACGCTCCAGGTGAAGTAGTGCGTCATGTTGACGTTCACGAGCGGGTACTGCTGCGGCAGCCACCCGCGGTACCCGGCCCCTGCCTTGAGGTCGAGCTGGAGGTTCTTTCCGATGACCCTCTGAGGCAGCTTCGGGCCGTCCTGCTGGCCCATCCCCAGCACGATGACGTACCCTCCCTCTTCCGTGCTGCCTCCCGTGCTCGTGCCGGAACCCGACCCGGACGGAGACGTGCCCTTCTTGTACTTCTTTTTCTTCTTCTTCTTTTTCTTCTTCTTGGAGTCCTCCAGCCCCTCCTCGACGTGCTCCTTCACGTCCTCGCGGATGGTCTGGGCGTGGGCGGGCGCGGCCAGGAAAGCGGCAAGGGACAGGATGAGAACGCACCTGTGCATCATCAGGAATTTGACGTCGATCGCGCCCGATTCATTGACAGGGATCCGAATGACCTTTGATTCCGCGCCGTTGCGCACGCCCTCAGGCCCTCGTGAGCTTGAACGTCTCGATGCTCAGGGCCCCTGCCGATCGCACGGTGACCTGGACGGCGTGCACGCCCTGCTCCGCCGGCGGGTGCCACAGCGCGGTGTCGCCGCTGGCTTCCAGAACGCCCGCCGATGCGGCCCACGCGTACTCCGGCGCCGATGCCGCCCTGACGAGGACCTTCAACCGCACGCCGCCGTCCCCTGCCGCCTCGTGCTGGATGCGGGTCTTGATGAACGAGTGCGGCAGAGCCGCCTCCACGGAGTCCTCGGCTGCATCGTCTTCGTCCTCTGCATCGTCGGACTCGTCCTCCACGTCCAGAGGCTCGTCCAGAGGCTCGTCCGGGACCTCCTCCACCTCGGGGATGTCCGAGATCGGATCGGACATGTCGATCACGTCAGGCGCAGGATCCACCACCTCGAAGATGTCCGGCGCGGGATCCACGGCATTCTGCCCGCCGCACGCCGTCATGGAGGCCATCGCGCCCGCGATGATAAGGGCCTGGACCTTCTGGTCGAAGTCGAAGAACGCCATGTGTCATCCCCTTTTCCCGATCCGAGTGTAGCACGCCCTGGCATCGGGAAAAACGGAGCCCGCTTTCTGGTACAATGGACTCGATTAGGGAGGCACCGATGAGACTGTCCTGCACGATCACGCTGATCGCCGCCGCCTGGCTCGCCCAGGCCTGCTCCTGCAGCTCGTCGAGCCTGAAGGGCGAGCCCCATCTAGAGGGATTCGGGGACTGCGAGCCTGGCGCACCGGTGGACACGTCCCACTGGATCCTGCAGGCCGGAGGCCCGGACGACGAGATGGCCCTGAGCGCGGCCGAGATGGTCGACGGCACCATCGTGGTGGCGGGCCTGACGGGATCGTTCTCGGGCGACATCGATCTGTGGATCCTGCGCCTCGACGGCGAGGGATCCGTCCTCGGCCAGTGGACGGCACTGGAGGTCACGGAGGACCTGGCGCCCGTCGTGGCCGCCCTCGACGACTGCGGGATGGTCGTCGCCGGCGTGACCGAGGTCGACACGAGCGGAGGCACGGACATCTGGCTCGCGCGCTTCGACGCGAGCGGCACCGTCCTGTGGGAGCGGAACCTGGGAGGGCCGGGCGACGAGCACAGCCCCGAGGTGATCCAGACGGCAGACGGCGATCTCCTCGTCACCGCGGTCACGGAGTCGTTCTCGTCCAGCGCGGACATGTGGCTCGTCAAGCTGGACCTCGAGGGCGGGATCCTGTGGCAGGAGGCTTTGGGCGGCGACGGGGACGAGCAGACGGCGGGGCGCGAGACGCTCCTCGAGGCCCCCGACGGCTCGATCTATATCCTGGCCCAGAGCAGTTCTTTCTCCAGCATGGAGTGGGACGCCTGGGTGATCGCCCTCGATCCCGACGGCGCCGTGCGCTGGCAGCAGGCCGTGGGAGTCTCGGGCACGGGATCCACCACGGGCTCGGCCATCGCGATGTCGGGCGGCGACCTCTACTTCGCCGGCCAGACCGACCAGTCACCGCACCCGACCTGCGCGGCCTGGCTCGTCCGGATGACCACGGCCGGCGATGTCGTCTGGCAGAGAGCGTACAGCGCCGGCGGATGCGATGCGGCTACGGGAGTCGCGCCGCGCGCGGGCGGGGGAGTCCTCGTCGCGGGCTTCACCGCCCCCGAGAGCCCATCCTCCGAGTACGACATGTGGTTCGCGTCCATCGACCCCGACGGTACCATCGCCGCGCAGACGAAGATCGGCGGCACCGGCGAGCTGGAGCTGGGCATGAGCCTGTTCATTCACCGGGACGCGCCGCTCCTCCTCGGCCGCCACATCTCGGGCGGCGGTACCGGCGACCACGACCTGCTGCTCGCCCGTCTTCAGCCCGACGGCACGCTTCCCGGCACCTGCGGGCTCGTGACGGACGTCGCCTCGACGGGCGAGGATTCGACGGCGGAGGTGCTCGAGACCGACGTCACGCCGCTCGAGACGGACGGCGAGACGAGGAGCGTTGCCCTCACCTTCGGCATCGCGGACCAGCCCGTCGAGCTGCTCTGCCCCGAGTAGCCTCAGAAGGCGATCACGACGCCGAAGCGGTGGGTGATGCCGCTCAGGTCGAGGGTGCCCGCGCTGAAGCCGTGGACCGGGATGGGCTCCACGTCGCCGCTGTTCGTGGGGGTCGGCTCGAACTTCACCTTGATCGGGGCGCTCTGCAGGTAGCCAAACTCGTAGCTCAGCCCGATGGAGAATCTCTGGGTGAGGCGGATGCGCATCGTCTTGCGGATGAAGGCGATGGGCACCGTGAGCTGCACGCCGCCCCCGACGTAGATGAAGCCGCCGTTGCCCCAGTCGTGCATCGCGGGCAGGCTGGCGCCGGAGATTTGCACGCGGTTCCAGGACCAGCCGAAGTCCGTTCGCACGTACGGCTGGAGCCACTCGAGCACCTTCCTGTTGACGCGGGCCGTGAACCTGACGCCGAGGTACATCCCGTGCCCCTCGAGGTCCGTGGGATAGGTGTCGTAGAGGCTGCCCTGGACCTCGCCGTTGTAGATGTACCCGCCCTCCACGTCCACGAGGACGATCCTGCCCGGGTAGAGGAACGAGTAGGAGAACGACAGGTCGAGGGTCTGGCCGCGCCACTCGTCGCTGGACAGGGCCCCGTAGGACGAGTCCTTGGGCATGGTCCAGCTGCCCATGGCGCGCAGGCCCGTGGCGTGCGCCTGCGCGGAGACGGAGGCGAGGGTCAGGATGAACGCGATGGCTGCAAGGCGTCTCATGGCATCACCCCCCCTCGATTGTGTAGTCGTCGGGCGTCAGGTTCAGGACATCATGGAGCAGGAACCCCCTGATGGACACGGCGCCGGAGCGCTTCGGCTCGTTCATGTCCAGGAACGTGAGGAACCCCTCCGTCGCGTCGTGATCGAGCACCACCTTCCCGCTGCCGGACGAGGCGTCGAGCAGGTAGAGGTCATGGACGGGGTAGTCGAGGATGACGCGCTCGATCTGGAACGAGCTCATGTCCTCGATGAACCACACCTCCTCCTTGCCGGCGGAGCTGAGCATGATGTGGTTGCCCTCCGGGTACATGAGGAACTGCGTGGAGAGCGAGGAGTCGTAGAGGTTGACGAGATCCATCTGCTGGCCGACGAGGTCGAGGATGAAGAGCTTTCTCGGCTCCTCCTGGAGCATCATCACCACGTAGTCCTTCTGCGGCACGGACACGAAGCTCGAGAGCCGGCCTCCGAACGGGAACTCCCTCAGGCTGCGCTCCTTCTCCGTCTCGATGTCCTCGAGGTCCACGAAGTAGCCCATCCTGTTGCCCATGGTGTAGAGGATGGCCGACCTGCCGCGGTCGAACACGAGGCTGTTCTCCACGTCACCGTGGTCACGAGCACGAGCTGCCTGCCCTCGTCCTGGAAGATCTCCATGTCCGTGGGCGCGTCGTGGGGGTTGACGTCCACGCTGAGCTGGTTGAGCGACACCCTGTAGTCGTTATCCAGCGGACCGCCGGACTCCATCCCCACGAACGTGATCGAGAAGATGTCACTCGAGTTGTCCGAGCGCAGGATGATCCTGGAGTTCAGGCCGGCCGGATCGGACGAGATGATCACGTCCTCCTCGATGGGCACGACGTCGATCCCGGCATCGGGGACGACGAGCGGCACGGTGATCTCGGAACGGGACAGGTTCTCGAGGTCGAAGAGCGTGATGTAGGACCTCGACAGGATGAGGGCGAAGTCCTTGCGGACCACGCTCGAGCCCGTCGCCACGGCGATGTCCTCGGCGATGATCACCG
>JAFDER010000594.1 GCA_019310245.1 Deltaproteobacteria bacterium | reverse complement strand
GCACTGATTGCACTCAGCTGGTTTCATTGTACATTCTGGTTGAGGGGAGGCTGACATGCTGAAGTACACAATGTTCGTCGCGGTCACGGTCTTGATTCTGGGCTGCGGCAGCTCCGTCAAGTCGACAGGTGATGCGAGTGGCGATGCGGACGAGGACGGGTCGGGCGATGCGACCGGCGATGTCCCGACGGACGTGCCCGTGGAGGTCACGGGGGATGGAGTGGGCGATCCCGTTTCGGATACCACGTGGGAGGTACCCGAGACGTGCGGCGACGGAGAAACCGACACGGGAGAGGAGTGCGACGACGGCAACGACGTGAATGGCGACGGGTGCGACAACGACTGCAGGTACAGCTGCCACGGCGCCGGGGAATGCGCGGACGGCGACATGTGCACGAGCGACGTGTGCACGGAGGCACACGTCTGCGTGAACGAAGAGCTTGACTGCGCAGATGACGACCCCTGCACGACGGACTGGTGCGATGTGGGCGAGGGATGCGTGAACTCGCCCCTGCCGGACTGGTATGCCGACGACGACGACGACGGCTACGGCGACCCGCACGATCACCTGTGCAGGGAAACTCGCCCCGACGGGTACGTGGACAACGACGACGACTGCTGCGACCTGTTCGACTTCGTGAACCCAGCACAGACGAGCTATTTCACGGAGTCGTACGACTGCGGGGGGCTGACGAGGAGCTTCGACTACAACTGCGACCGGGTCGAGGAGCAGAGGTACACCGCGATGGGCTCATGCGTCTCGGGAAGCGACGGATCCTGCGTCGGCACCGTGGGATGGCGCGGGAGCAGCGTGCCCGCGTGCGGCGTCAGCCACTACTGGATGGGCACGTGCACGAGGTCCACTAGCGGCGACGTGTGCATCTCTGCAAACTCCATGCGAACCCAGGAGTGCCGCTAGCACTTCGACAGGCTCAGTGAAGCGGAAGGGGTCTGACCCCATCAGTGGCGCAGGAGGTCCACGAAGGCCTCGATGCGCGTCCTGACGTGCACGTCGCCCAGGGAGTCGTAGGCGAGGGAGAGGTAGGGGATGTCGCGGTGGTCGCGGCGGATCTCCGGGATCAGGGCGTCCGAGGCGAGGCCCACCATGCAGTTGTGGCACACCACGTTGAGGATGCCATCGGCGCCGATGTCGACGAAGTCCAGGGCCTGGCCGATGTTCTGGGCGAGGTAGCCGTCCACGTCGGAGTTGAAGTAGGGCGTGGTGCGCGTGCGCCACGAGATGCCGCTGCCGTCGTAGGTGATCTCGGGCTCGTCCGGGAAGTACCTGCGGATGCGCCAGGCCTCCTCGATCTGGAGGAGGCTCAGGGCGCCCCGCTTGAGCGCGGCGGACCAGCGGCCGTGCCTCAGATACTGTATGGGGTGGTCCCACATGTCATAGAGCTGGCCCTCGAGCACGAAGGTTGGGGCGAGGACCTCGCAGCCGAGCGACTCCAGGGTCTCGAACAGGTTCTGGTTGGCGAAGGGGCTCGAGCGCGTGAAGAGGTCGCCCACGATGCCCACCTTGATGCGCTCGCGGCGCACGCCTGGCTCGTAGCGCGAGGTGGGCACGCCGCGCATGATCTCGGCGGCCTCTGCGACGCGCGGAAAGATCTTCGCGTCGCGCATGCCCTGGCGTACGAGGGCCAGGGCCTCGGCCTTGGCCTCGTCCACGGATCCGGGCACCTTCTCGTACGGGTGCAGGGCCACGCCCCAGCGGTAGAGGTAGTTGCAGGCCACGGTGCCGTGCCACAGGCACAGTGCCTCTTCGACGGTGAGCACCTCCTCGAGCTCCTTGCTCGTGGGGTTCCAGATGAGCAGATCGCCGGCGCCCATCCCGTGCAAGGCCCTGGCGAAGCCCGTGGCGTAGTGCGTCAGCAGGCAGGGCCCGCGCGCGGAGGTGATGAAGTAGCCCTTGCGGTCGTTGGGGACGGATTTGTCCCGCGCCCAGAGGACAAGGTCGCCGAGCATGAGCGAGAAGGGGTTGCACTCGCGGCCGTTGGAGTGCTTCTCGCCCTCCAGCCTCGTCGCGTCGGTGGTGGGAGGCAGGATGCGCGCCTCCAGGCCGGCGCGCTCGAAGGATCCGGCGAACGCGTGGACGAGGTCGTGGTGGTCGGACAGTCCGACCACGCGTCCCCTCATGAGCTTCGGGTTGCGCGCGAGCCGGATGGGCGGCGTGATGCCCTTGTCACGGTGCTTGACGCTCGTGGATCGGATGGCGTCCGCGAATGCCTCGAGTCGAGTCTCCACGCCGGCCTCGGCGCTGTGGCCGTCGAGCTCGATGGACAGCGAGAGCCTCTTGCCGAGGACCTCGCCGAAATACTTGCCCACGCATGCGTCGGG
>JAFDER010000152.1 GCA_019310245.1 Deltaproteobacteria bacterium | reverse complement strand
CACTGCGGCGCCTGCGACGCCACGTGCGACGACGTGTGCGTGGACGGTGCCTGCGAGACGGCCGAGGACTGCACCGAGACGGTCTGCGAAGACGGCTGCGTGGATACGGACACGAACGTGAGGCACTGCGGCGGCTGCCGGAGCCGCTGCGACCGCGACCAGGTCTGCTTCTCGGGAGACTGCTGGGACTACGAGCCCGCCGTGGGCTGCACGAGCGGATGCTCGGGCTGCGATTCTTGCCCCACCGACGAGATCTGCTGCGAGCTGACCGGCTACGGCGTCAGCTGCGTGGACACCACCGAGTCCTGCCCGTAGCCAGCCTTGCCGCGATCCGGTCTCGAATGTAACATCCTAACGTCATGTCGATTTCACGGATTCTGTCTCGAGGGCAGAGTCGACCGTTTCTTCGAGGAGACAATGATGATCCTTAGGAACAGATGCGCTGTCGTGGGATTCCTGGCGTGTGCCATGTCGCTCGCCGCCTGCGGCGACGTGAGCGGTGAACCCGTGGACGACACGACCACCGACGACGACGTGGTCGTGGACACGACGGGGGACGTCACGAGCGACGTGGACACCGAGGCGACCGCTGACGCCACGCCGGACGGCGTGGACGACTGCCCGCCGCCGGAGCTGGACTGCGACGGCGTGTGCACCGACGTCTCGGACGACGAGATGAACTGCGGCGCGTGCGGCAACGAGTGCGGCACGGACGAGACCTGCGTGGCTGGCCTGTGCGGAGGCAGCGGCGACTGCCCGCCGGGCTACGTGGAATGCGACGGCGAGTGCTGCGACGTCTCGGCCGACCCGGAGAACTGTGGCGGTTGCGACAACGATTGCAGGCACGAGGAGCGCTGCGCCATGGGCGCCTGCGTCTGTCGTCCGGATTTCACTCCCTGCGGGGACGACGGCCGATGCAGGGACCTGAGCGTGGACAGGCGCCACTGCGGCGCCTGCGATACCACGTGCGAGGACGTGTGCGTGGACGGTGCCTGCGAGACGGCCGAGGACTGCACCGAGACGGTCTGCGAGGACGGCTGCGTGGACACGGACACGAACGTGAGGCACTGCGGAAGCTGCCGGAACCGCTGTGACCGCGACCAGGTCTGCTTCTCGGGCGGCTGCTGGGACTACGAGCCCGCGGTGGGCTGCACGAGCGGCTGCACGGGCTGCGAGGCCTGCCCCACCGATGAGATCTGCTGCGACCTGACCGGCTATGGCATCAGCTGCGTGGACACCACCGAGTCCTGCCCGTAGAAGACGGGCGCCCGAAAATGCCGTATATTTGAAACATCTGGTCACGTCCACGGGAGGTGAGAGATGAAGGTATGCCTGATTCCCCTGGTCCTGGTCGCGGTGGTGGGATGCTCCACGACGTTCACCACGTCTGGTGACGCCGGCGGCGAGGCCGACGGCCCGGGCGGCGACACCGGCGGCGAGGTCGCGCCCGATACGCCGGCCGAGGTGCCGCCGGATTGCGGCAACGGCGAGGTGGACGATGGCGAGGAGTGCGACGACGGCAACGATGAGGACATGGACGGCTGTACCAGCGATTGTACGTGGACGTGCGAGTCGGATGAGGAATGCAGCATCGGTTACTGCACGGAAGGCATATGCGACCTGTACTACCATATGTGCGAAACCCACGAGGTCGATTGCACCGACGACGACCCGTGCACGGATGACTGGTGCGATCCGGAGAGCGGCTGCGTGTACGAGGATCTGCCGGACTGGTACCCGGACGGCGACGAGGACGGCTTTGGCGGCTCGGACGGTGCCGCCGTGTGCGCCGCGAGCGCTCCCACGGGCCACGTGGACAACGCAGACGACTGCTGCGACGTCTACCCCGTGGTCAATCCAGGCATCACCGCCTACTTCGTCGAGCCCTACACCTGCGGCGGCTACGGCACCCCCTCGTACGACTACAACTGTGATGGCACGGAGGAGCAGCGGTACACGGCCATGGGCAGCTGCGCGCTGGACTCCATCACCGGAACGTGCACGGTCACCGAGGGCTGGCTGGCCTCGGGCGGCGTCACGACGATGCCCGCCTGCGGCGAGACGAGTTCCTGGATGGCGGGCTGCATGCTGGACAGTTATGGCGACTGCGTCCCGAGCGTGGGGACGAGCCGGATCCAGACCTGCAGGTGAGTGGTGATGCGATGACACGGGTGACGCTGGCGCTGGCGCTGCTCGCGGCCTCGTGCGCTCAGAGCTCGGTGGAGCCCTGGGACGTGAGGACCGACGACTCCACGGACGCGCTCGACGTGGACGCTCTCGAGGGCCTGGACATGCCCGGGGACGACGCCGGGTGGGACGTGCTCGACGCACCGCCCGACGCAGGCTCGGATCTCGTGCCCGACTTTGCCGACGCCTGGGACATGCCCGAGCTGGACATCTCGGACGAGGCCATCGGCGCCTATGGCCACGTCTACACGCCCGCGGGCTCCTTCCCGATCGTGATCCCTGACGACGCGCCGGCCGGCGTCGACTCCCGCGTGGAGGTTCCGGACATCGGGACCGTCATCGCGGTGGGCGTGTCCATCGCCATCAGGCACCCGGCGCGCGGCAACCTGCGCATCTCCATCACGTCCCCCGATGGCACCACCGCGAGGCTGGCCAACCACGAGGGTGGGTACGACGACGACCTCGTCACCTTCTACCCCGACGTGACCGCCCCGGCCGACGACTTCACGCGCTTCGTGGGCGAGAGCACGAGCGGCTTCTGGTCGCTGAACGTGGCGGACGACTACACGCCGGATGTCGGCCAGCTGGAGGACTGGGTCCTGTACCTGAGCTACTGACCGCCTCCAACCGTGCCCCAGAACATCGAGCAGGTGAAGAACGCGTGGTAGTCAGGGTGATCGACGATGAACCCGGGCGAGCCCGGCCGGCACAGCCGCTCGAACTCCTCCCTGTCCTCTTCCTCCAGCTCGGACTCCGCTCCCGGCCAGCGCATCTCGAACAGGGCCACGAGCGCCTTCCTGACGTCCTCGTCGAGCGGGGCGTGCGCGTCACCGACGAAGACCCGCGCCCGGCGCTCCTCGAGCCCCAGCTCGCGGAACCAGCCGAGCGCGCGCATGAAGTGCCTCTCCGGCTCCTGGCCGTGGACGAAGGGGGCCAGGCCCGGCGCGGTCGCCCCGAGCCTCGCCTCGAGTCGCGGATGGCCGGGAAGGATCCGCTCGGAGGTCCAGGCGATGAGGGCCACGGTGCCTCCCGGCTGCACGACGCGCGCGAGCTCCGCGAGCAGGGGCACGGGCTCGACCGGAGCGTATCCCACGCAGTCCGCGCTCCAGGCCCAGTCGAACGCGTCGTCCTCGAAGGGCAGGGCGGACGCGTCCCCCTGCTCGAACGAGATGAGCTCCGACTGCTCCGACTGCCCGACGATCTGCCTGCCCCGCTCGATGAGCTCCGGGGAGGTGTCGAGCGCGGTGACGTGCCCCGCGGGCCACACCGCCTCGGCGAGAAGAAGGGACTGCAGACCGACGCCGCAGCCCGCGTCCAGGCCCCTGCTGTCCGGCGGCAGGTCGAGCGCCTCGGTCGCCGCGCGTAGCGTCGGCTCCCTCAGGGGGTTGGTCACGAGCAGGTTCCGGATGTAGGCATCCATGTCCATGGGCTCTCCAGTCGGGCTCTTCTCGATGATAACGTCCCTGAACCGAATATCAATCCAAAGGAGGCCGGACCCACGCGGGATCGTTGGCAATACTTGCATTCTGCCGTGAAAATGCTATATGGATCTGCAATCCCGCCTCGGAAGTAGGCAAGAACCCGCGCCGATCTGCCCGAAGTTCAGCTCAGGTTTGTGAAGAAAGTTTTCGGGCAAGGAGCTAGAGCAACGTGAAGCTTTACGTAGGAAACATGCCATTCGGTATGGGTGACGCGGAACTGCGCACCCTGTTCTCCCAGCACGGCGAGGTTACCTCGGCGAACGTCATCACGGATCGCGACTCGGGCCGCTCGCGCGGTTTCGGGTTCGTGGAGATGGGCGACGACGACGCCACGGCGGCGATGGACGCTCTGAACGAGACCGAGGTCGAGGGCCGCAAGCTCATCGTCAACAAGGCCAAGCCACGCCGCGAGGGCGGTGGCGGTGGCGGTGGCGGTGGCGGTGGTGGCGGTGGCGGCTACAACCGCTACTAGTCAATCCTCAATCATACCGCCGCGGTAGCAGCCGGCGCTTTCCAGAGACCCTTGGTCAGTGGACAGGTGCGCCCGGACCGGGCGCGACGGTGGCGTGCGGAAACGCCTTGGCGAGCTTCTTGAGGCCGGAGTCCGACACCTGCGTGGCGCTGAGGTCCAGGTGGTGAAGGCTCTTGATCTCCAGCAGGTAAGGCAGCCCCAGGTTCGAGATGGCCGTACCCGAGAGCTCGAGCTTCTCGAGACTCTGGAAGCCCGTCAGGTGCTCGAGGCCCGCATCCGTGATGGACGTGGCTCCCAGGCCCAGGTGCTCGAGCGAGGCGCCGTCGAGCCGTGAGAGGCTCTCGTCCGTCACTTGCGTGCCGCCCAGGTCCAGCACCCTCAGCTTGGGCAGGGACGAGATGTGCCCCAGGCCGGAGCCGGTGATCGGCGTCGAGGAGACGTCCAGGTCGATGAGGTTCACGAGGGGGGCGAGGGACTCGAGCCCGTCGTCGGTGATCTTGGTGCGGGAGAGATCCAGCACGAGCAGCTCCGTGAGGGGTGCCAGGTGCTCGAGGCCGCCGTCGGTGAGCGGCGCGCCGGAGAGGTCGAGCACGCGCAGGTTGCACAGGCCCGCGAAGTGCGCGAGGCCCGGCCCCGTGACCTTCGTGTCCGCGAGCACGAGCACCTGCATGTTGTCCAGGTTGGTGAACGACTCGAGCCCGTCGTCCGTGACGCAGGCGGAGGTGAGCCGGAGCTCCCTGAGCTTGTCCAGGCCCTGCAGGTGGCTGATGCCCACGTCGGTCACGTTCGTCCAGTCGAGGTCCAGGATCCATAGCTCGGTCAGGCCGGCCAGGTGGGCGATGCCCTCGTCCGTGACCTGGGTCTTTTCCAGCGTGAGCTTGCGCAGGTTCCGCAGGCCCGAGAGATGCGCGATGCCCTCGTCCGTGACCTTCGTGAAGGTCAGCTCGAGCTCCTTGAGCTGGGTGAGCTGGGCCACGTGTGCGATGCCCGCGTCGGAGATCGCGGTAGAGCTGAGGATGAGGAGCTGGAGCTGGTCGAGCCCGTCGAGGTTGTCGAGCCCGGCGTCGGTCACGTTCGTGTGCGAGAGGTCCAGGCCGATGAGCTCGTCTAGCTGGGCGAGCTGCTGGAGCTTCTCGTCGCTGGCGCTCGGCAGCTTGAGGTAGAGCTCCTCGAGGCCGAGCCTGTCCATGCAGGACAGGTCCCCCTCCTCGAACCCGCGTTCGGAGAGCACCACGGACATGCGCCGCGCGCCGATCTTCTGCACCACCTCCCTCACCGATCTGGAGCACAGGGCCGGAAGGTCGATGTGCACGCTCTGCAGCGCCTCGGGATTCTTCTCGATGAACTTCGAGGCCTTGGACGCGAGCGTGTTCTTGAGGTTGAGACCCACCTTCTTGCCGTCGAGCATGATGAGCCGACCCTTGACCTCGATGGCGTGATCGGTCCTGTCCGGAGCGTAGTCCTGCATGAGGACCTGGACCTGGTAGAAGGGGATCGTGGTCGTTGCGTCGTCCGCGGGCTTGCCGGGCTTGTCGAACTTGAGCTTGGTGCACAGCTGGACGCAGTTGTCGTCCTCGCCGTCCCAGGTCACGTACTCCACCACCTCCACTTCCACCGAGCAGGATGCATACACCACGTTGACGTCGCCGTCCTTCAGGCAGGAGCACAGCAGGAGGGCCGCCGCGGCCAGGGTGCATCTCGAGATCGCCTCACCCATTGCCGGCATTCTACCGCCGGTTCGGGGGAAGGCAAGCCAGCAGAATCGAAGCGTCATCGTCCTCCATGGAAGCAGATCTTGATGAGAGAGGCCATCTTTATCTGTGTGGTGATCCCGATCGCGTCCTGCAAGGGCGGATTGTCGATCCAGGCTGTCCCACCCGGGTGCCAATCTCTGGTAGCATGGACAGTATAGTGAACCTGCACGTCATCGAGTTCGACCACCCCCTGGGACGCAGCCTCGTGGCCGCGACGGGCAGGGGCGTGAGGCTCGTGATCCTGGACGCGGGCCGCGCGGGCGAGGTCGCGGAGCTCGCCCGCGACGAGGGCCTCGAGGTTGCCGAGGGCGGCCAGGGGCCCGCCTTTCGCGCGGCGCGGCAGCTCAGGGAGTACTTCGAGGGACGCAGGCGCAGCTTCAACGTGCCACTCGATCTCCGGGGCACGGACTTCCAGATGCAGGTCTGGAGGACGCTGCGGCAGGTGGGCTTCGGCAGGGCGGTGACCTACGGCGAGCTGGCGCGCAGGGTGGGTCGTGACGGCGCCTCGCGTGCAGTGGGCAACGCGTGCGGCGCCAACCCCGTGCCCGTCATCGTGCCGTGCCACCGCGTGCTGGCCTCGGGACGGCGGCTGGGTGGATTCTCGAGCGGCCTCGACGTGAAGAAGCGACTTCTCGACCTCGAGTCGGTGGCGTACGAGCCCACTTGACCCCGCCGGCCCGAGGTGGTGGACTGGGGCGCATGCTGGCCGACATCTACGATGCCCAGAGGGCGCTCAATCGCAAGACCGTGGGGTTCGACGTGTGCTCCATCGAGGACGAGGACACGCGGCTCACGTGGTTTCGCAACTACCTCACCGCCTGGGACCAGGAGCTCAAGGAGCTCCTCGAGAGCCTGGACCGCAACGCCGTCTTCACGGGAGGACTCACGGACGGTTTCGACCTGGACGTGAAGAACGTTCAGGTCGAGGTGGTGGACATGCTGCACTTCCTCGTGTCCCTCTTCCAGGTGATCGGCGAGCAAGGGATCCGCGGCGAGAGGGTCGAGGGCTCGCCCGAGGGCTTCGACGCGTACCTGGCGCGGCTTGCGGCCGAGCACGAGGCCTTTTACGGGCTGGGCATCCTGAGCAGCAACGACGACGAGACGATGAACCGTCTGCTCGTCCTGCACGGCCTGCACGCGTCCGTGGAGACGGGGCAGGTGCTCGACAGGGTGCAGTGGAAGTGGTGGGCCAAGCAGGGCAGCCGGTGGGACGAGGCCCTGGACGACCTCTACGGCAAGCTCTTCCCGCGCTGGTGCCATCTGGTGCTCGCCTCGGGCATGGACGGCGCCAGCGTGCGAGACCTTTACATGAGGAAGAACAAGCTCAACTTCGAGCGGCAGGAAGGCGGGTACAAGGAGGGGACCTATCGCAAGACCGACGAGTCGGGCCGCGAGGACAACGTCAAGCTGTTCGACAAGGGCTAGGCGGCGAGGCGGGTTTTCAATCGCCTATCCATGCACTTCATGTAGATGAGATCCATGTCGTCATGGTACTGGTGGAAGGCTGCCAGAACCGCGGGATCGAAATGATCCGGGCGGGTTCGGTTGCAACCCTTCAACATGATCTTCATGGTTTTCTCGTGGTCGTAGGACGGTTTGTACGGCCGGCGCGAGCGCAGGGCGTCGTACACGTCGGCAACGGCCACGATCCGGCCGGACAGGGGGATGCGCTCGCCCCTCAGGCCGAAGGGGTAGCCCGAGCCGTCCCAGCGCTCATGATGGGCGAGAGCGATGGACCGGGCCATCTTGAAGTCCATCTCCGGGCCCAGGATGCCCGCTCCGATGAGAGGGTGCTTCTTGACCTCCTCGTACTCGCCGCTCGAGAGCGCTCCCGGCTTCATGAGTATTTTCCGGGC
>JAFDER010000593.1 GCA_019310245.1 Deltaproteobacteria bacterium | reverse complement strand
GAGGGTCAGCGCGAACGCCTCCACCTCCACAGAGATGTCGTCGCGTTCAGTGATCGATGAGATCTGCGGAGCCGCGTTGTTGATGTGCCCCATCAGGATGTCCATCGCCCTCTGCCCCACGAAGGGAGCCCTGCCGGCGAGCATCTGGTAGAGGTTCACGCCGAGGGAGTACACGTCGGTCCTGTGGTCCAGATCGGAGCGCTTGATCTGCTCCGGAGACATGTACCGGGGAGAGCCCATGAGCACGCCCTTGGAAGACTCCTGCAGGGACTCCTTCTTGAGCTTGAGCAGGCCGAAGTCCACCACCTTGACCCAGTCCCTGTCCTCGTCATGCGTGGTCAGGAGCACGTTGGACGGCTTGAGGTCCCGGTGGACCACGCCCACGGAGTGGGCCTGCCGCACGGAGCGGGCGATCTGCTGGGAGACGTACAGGGCGCGATCGACGGGGAACTCGCCCACCTGCTTCATCTCCCTGCGCAGCGTCTTGCCCTGGATGAACTCCATCACGAAGTAGAACACGTCCAGCTTCTCGCTGTAGCCGTAGTCGTGGATCGTGACGGTGTTGGGATGGTTCAGCTGGCTCGTCATCTGGGCCTCGAGCTCGAACCTCTTGCGGAACTCCGGATCGTCCGCATCCACGTGCTTGGGGTCGAGGACCTTGATGGCGACGTTGCGGTTCAGGTTGATCTGGAGGGACTTGTAGACCTTGGCCATCCCGCCCCTGGCAATGAGGGCCTCGATCTTGTACTTGCCATCCAGGGTCTGGCCGATGAGCTTGTCTGTCTTGACGTCCTGGGCCAACCGCCGTCCCCGCAATGTTGCAATACTGCCGGAAAACTGAAGCTGAATATTATATACAATAATAGACGCTATTTGTATAGCGAGCGTTGGCTAGAATCCCACTTCTGTCGTCCCCATCGACCAGTGGATGAGGACCTGCGCCGTCGTGGGACCGGGCGTCCGCCACGCGATCGCGTAGCGTTCCTGCGGCAGCAGGGCGACCCTCGCCTCGCACCCGAGTCCCCCGCTCCCTCCCCAGGATGCGACCTGCCTGTGACGCCACGACCAGGCCGGATCGAGCGCGAGCAGCCGCGTCAGGCAATCCGACGTTCCGGCGATTGGATCGACCATGAGGACGAGGATGCCCTGGTCCTCGTGCGATGCCGTATCCGTGATGCGCCCGCCCGGCTCGAGAGCTCCATCCACCACGGCGTCCGGCTCCACGGGCACGTCGCCACCGAACGGAAACGTCCGGACCTCGATGATCCCGTCTATGGACGTGAGGACGGCGAGCCGGCCGGAAACCGGGGAAGGCAGGAGAATGTGCTCTGCTCCCGGGATGTGCGGGAAGTCGAGATCGACGGGAGCCGTCTCCAGCGGTACGGGGCCTGACAGGGAATCGATGCTCCAGCGGCGCAGGTACAGCCCCGAGCCCCCGCCGG
This sequence comes from Deltaproteobacteria bacterium, assembly GCA_019310245.1. Lineage (GTDB taxonomy): Bacteria > Myxococcota_A > Polyangia > DRWM01 > DRWM01 > JAFDER01. The sequence goes on along the minus strand of JAFDER010000593.1, from coordinate 904 downwards.
GCTCGAGCACGGTCCAGAGGGCGGCGAGTCCCGGTCCGCCGCCAGCGGCCGTGACCGCGATCGCCGGAGAGCCGACCACGTCGCCGTCGGCGAGCGGCCCTGCCCTCGTCGAGGCGATGGTGGGTCCCGGCTCCACCCACCTGAGCTCCAGCCTTCCCAGCTCGGATTCCACGGCCAGGCCGAAAGCGAGGAGATCCCCCACCGGACCGTGCACCGCCGGAGCGGCGAGCACGGCCTCGTCGGTCGACCCGAGCACGATCGGCTCGGCCGGAGGCCAGGAGGACAGGGAGACGAGGGCGGGAACGGCGGGGTCCGAGAGATCGATCCAGCCGAGCGCGGATCCGAGATCGTCCTCGAGCGTGCAGGCGGTCGCTCCGACGTCTCGGCTCCCTTCCACGGGTCCGTCGGGCGTCCACTCCATCCACGAGAGGCAGGAGCAGTCGTCCGCCCCGCACGAGCCGTCGATCCAGGCGACGGCGAACCCGTCGTCCGTCGGAACCACCTCGATCCCGGCCTCCGGGCCCCCCGGATAGGCGCCCTGCTCCACCACCGGCATCGTGCAGTCGTCCTCGCAGCCGGGGCCTCCGTCGCACGCCTCTCCCGGCTCGATGGCACCGTTGCCGCACGTCCCGGGCTCGAGATCGACGGTCACCGAGACGGTGCGCTCGAGTCGTAGCTCCACGCGCGCCGATCCGCTGGCCGTGGACCGGCTTGTCCAGGGATCCACGTCGCGGCAGGAGGACGGGCAGTCGTAGGAGGCAGCCACGATCGTCATGATGCCCGAGCGCCGCGTCCACAGCGTCCGGCTGGCGGGCAGGCCGCTGGAAGCGTCGATCGCCCACGCGACGGGCATCGACTCGTCGGGCTCGAACCTGACGAAGACCACGCCCGGGGCCACGCCTTC
>JAFDER010000592.1 GCA_019310245.1 Deltaproteobacteria bacterium | reverse complement strand
ACGTGCTCGAGTTCACCGGGCCGCCGACCGAGGTCCATGTGCGGGCCACGCAGGAGCCGCCGACGCAGGCCTGGTCGATGGCGCAGGCGCTCGTGCAGCCCCCGCAGTGGTCGCGGTCCGTGAGCAGATCCACGCACACGCCGCTGCAGTTCGTCAGGCCCGTGTCGGTGCCCACGCACGTTCCCGCCCCGTCGCAGAGGTCGGGCGTGGTGCAGATGTCGCCGTCGTCGCACGCGGCCCTGTTGAACGACGTCGTGCACCCCGTCGTGGTGTCGCATGAGTCGTCCGTGCACACGTCGCCGTCGTTGCACACGATCGCGGCGTGCACGCATCCGGTCGTGGTGTCGCATGAATCCGTCGTGCAGGCGTCGACGTCATCGCAGTCCAGGGCCGCGTGCTGGCATCCCGTCGTGGTGTCGCACGTGTCGGTCGTGCAGGCGTCCCCGTCGCCGCAGTCGACGGCGGCATGCACGCATCCGGTCGTGGTGTCGCATGAGTCGGTCGTGCACGCGTCGACGTCATCGCAGTCCACGGTCGGTCGTGCACGCGTCGACGTCATCGCAGTCCACGGCCGCGTGCGTGCACGAGCGTGTGGACCCGTCGCAGGCGTCCGTGGTGCAGGCGTTCAGGTCGTCGCAGTCGCCGTCCACGGCGCAGCACCCGTCGATGGGCGTGTGCACGCATCCGGTCGTGGTGTCGCAGGAGTCCGTCGTGCACCCGTCCCCGTCGTCGCAGTCGACCGCGTCGTGCGTGCACGCGCCCGACCCGTCGCACACGTCCTCCGTGCAGGCGTCCGAGTCGTCCTCGCAGGCCGTGCCCTCGGCGGGGTTGTCGTCCTCGCACAGGCCGGTCTCGGGCACGCAGACGAGCACGTGGCACAGGGTCGAGGTGGGCGAGCAGGTCACCACGGTCTCCGGGTCCACCTGGCACAGGCCGTCCCCGGTGTCGCACACGAGCGTGCCGTTGCACAGGTTCCCGTCCTCGTGCTCGGCGCAGTCCTCGGTGGTCTCGCACTCGCACACTCCCGGGCCCGGCGTGCAGGCTCCGTCCGCGCACACGTCCGGATCCGTGCAATCGTCGCCGTCGTCGCAGGGCGCCGTGTTGTTCTCGTGCTCGCAGATCCGTCCCGTGCCCCCCTCGATGCACGAGTCGTCCGTGCACGCGTTCTCGTCGTCGCACCCGGCGTCGTCCTCGTGGCAGGAGAACCGGCAGCTGGACTCGCACCCGTCGCCGGCCGTCTCGTTGCCGTCGTCGCACTCCTCCCCGTCGTCCAGGTCGCCGTCGCCGCAGGTCAGCGGCACGCAGATCTCGTCCTCGCAGGTCCCGTCGGCCCCGTCCACCGTGCACTCCGTGCCGTCGTCGAGCGGGGTCCCGTCCTCGCAGAACCCGCCGTCGCTGCACGTCTCGACGCCGTTGCACTCCTCGCCGTCGTCGCACTCTCCGTCCGAGGTGCACGCGACGGCCCCGTCGGTGCCGTCGGCCGCGTCGGCCGCGTCGGGCAGCACCTCGTCGTCCGCGTCCGACCGGAACTTGTTCTGGCCCCCGCAACCATGGATGACGAGTCCGAGTATCGCGATTCGTGCAAGCTGCTTCATGGCCCCCTCCCGTGTATTGCCGAAATCGAACTAGAGCGACTTGACGTAGATGCGTTCCAACCCCGCGCCGTCGTCCTCGCGGAACGCCACGTACACGGTCGAGCCGATGGCCGTGATGTCGGGCTCCACGGCGTCGCGTGTCGAGACGTTGTTGAGCGCGCCACCCACGTCGGTCCAGCTCGTGCCGGACAGCCTCTTGACGTAGACCGTGCTGACGCCCGCGGTGAGCTCCTGCCAGGTGACGTACGGCGTGCCCGAGGCGATGACGATGGCGGGGTTGCGGGCATCCCCGCCTGTGCTCACGGCCCCGGTTCCCACGAGCGCCCAGTCCGTGCTCGCCCATCTCTTGACGTAGATGCGGGCCCTGCCGCCGGTCGAGTCCTCCTCGCTCCAGGCCACGTAAAGGACCCCGCTGGAGTCCGACGTGATGTACGAGGCCTCGTCCCATCCGACATCCGAGTTGATGTCGAGGATGGAGCCGTAGGCCCCCCAGCTCAGCGCGAACGTGTCCCAGAACGTCACGCTGTGGACGGACGAGTCGGCGAGCGCGATGTATGCCCGATCGGTGTAGGCGATGTCCGGCCAGCCGCTGCCGTTCATGGTGATGAGCTCCGTGCCCGACCAGGCCGTGGACGGACGGTGCCTCCAGATCGTGCCGTCGTGCCACACGTAGCCCACGCCGATGCCGCAGCCTCCGGCGCCCATGTAGGTGAAGTGCGGGTGCGGGACCGAGTCGAGCGCGAGGTCGAGGCTCACGAGGGATCCGCACAGCGTGCCGAATCCAGGTGCGCCCACCTCGGTCCACGATCCGGACGAGAAATACTCGACATGGGCGGTGCCGAAGCCCTCGTGGTAGATGACGTACGGCGTGGTGCCGTGGAACGCGATGTCCACCACCGAGGCCGCGTCCCTGTCCGTGGGCACGAAGCTCGATCCCACGTTCGCCCAGCTCCCGGACGAGAACCTCCTGACGATCACGTCGTGCTCGTAGCCGGGAAACTCCTCGACGAGAGCCACGTAGACCTGCGAGCCGCTATTTCCGATGGCGTGCGCCACGGACGGCACCGTGCCCGATGTCACGGCGCCGCCGACCGGGGTCCACGTGGGCGTCGTGCACGTTCCGGAGATGCAGTCCTCGTCCGATCCGCAGATCGTGCCGCAGGAGCCGCAGTTGTTGCGGTCCGTGTCGGTGTCCACGCAGACCCCGCTGCAGTTCGTCGTGCCCGTGTCCGTGCCCACGCACGTTCCCGTGCCGTCGCACGCGTCGGGCGTGGTGCAGATGTCGCCGTCGTCGCACGCAGCCGTGTTGAACGAGGTCACGCACCCGCTCGTCGTGTCGCACGAGTCGGTCGTGCACACGTCCCCGTCGTCGCAGTCGATGGCGTTGTGGAGGCAGGATCCCGACCCGTCGCACTCGTCATCGGTGCAGGGGTGCGAGTCATCCTCGCAGGCCGTGCCCTCGGCTGGGTTGTCGTCCACGCACAGGCCGGTCTCGGGCACGCAGACGAGCACGTGGCACAGGGTCGAGGTGGGCGAGCAGGTCACCACGGTCGTGGGATCCACCTCGCACAGGTTGGAGGTGGTGTCGCAGATGAACGTGCCGTTGCACAGGTTGCCGTCCTCGTGCTCGGCGCAGTCTGCGGTGGTCTCGCACTCGCAGACGCCGGGTCCCGGCGCGCACACGCCGTCCGAGCACACGTCGGGGTCCGTGCACACGTTGTCGTCGTCGCAGGGCGCCGTGTTGTTCTCGTACTCGCAGATCCGCCCGGTGCCTCCCTCGACGCACGCCTCGTCCGTGCACACGTTCTCGTCGTCGCACTCGGGGTCCTCGTGGCAGGAGAACCGGCAGCTGGACTCGCACCCGTCGCCGGCCGTCTCGTTGCCGTCGTCGCACTCCTCCCCGTCGTCCAGGTCGCCGTCGCCGCAGGTCAGCGGCAC